>CAZAPO010000105.1:0-3199 GCA_964487005.1 uncultured Flavobacteriaceae bacterium | reverse complement strand
ACGGCAAACCAATCGTCGTCTTTGAGTTGCCATGAACGGCGCATCCCCTTTTGCTTGTACTCTTTATTAGGATTAGCATTGGTTATAACCGTAATTTCTTGCCCCTTTTTAAATAATGCTATCTGATTTTCATACACATCAAAAACCGCCCAAACAGTATTTAAGTTAGTAATCTTCAATAGTGCTTGGCCTTGCTTGACGTAATCACCTTGATCTGCTTGCTTTTGCGATACGGTTCCCGAAACCGTTGCATAAATTGGAAAATTCTGAATTACTTTTTTTGAGGTTTCTATCTCGTTAATCTGATCGTCTGAGATTTTCCATAACTTTAATTTATTTCTAACGGCATCGTACAATGCTGGCTGCGATTCTTTTAAAGAGGCCGCAGTAATTAACTCTTGCTGGGCCGAAACTAATTCTGGTGAGTAAATGGTAGCCAATAGCTGTCCTTGACGAACTTCTTCTCCTACCGAACTTATATTTAAGCGTTCTATTCTTCCTGAGAAATAACTTGCTTGAACCACATTGGCATCTTCATTTTCATTAATCTTTCCAGATAGTTTAATTGAATTGCTTTCTGTTGTGCTATTACCAACTTTAGAGGTTTGTATATTCGCCAATGCCATGGCATTTTTTGTCAATTTAAATTCATTAGGACTCAATCCATCGGCGCCTGCTTCGGCTGGAATTAAGTCCATACCACAAATTGGACAATCGCCAGCTTCAGGTTGCATTATTTGTGGGTGCATAGAGCACGTCCACATTTGATCTTTTGAAGCCATCTCTGCATGATTATGCACTGCTTGGTTATTTGATGAGCTACCAAAAAGCAGCCAACCCAAAACCAAACCTGCAATTAAAATTCCTATATAGATTCCATATTTTTTCATAACTATTATTGTTTAATTGTAAAAGGGAACTCTATTTTTACCTTTTCCCATGCTAACGAAATACTACCGTTTTGATCGTCTATTTTATTGACTTGATATGCCAGATGTTCTATAGATTCTTCTAATGTTATAGGCTTGACGTTAAACCTAATAACATCATCTTTTTCATCATACTCATCCTTGCCATGTTGATCCCATTTTTTATTTATCATTACAGTCCATTCATCTTTTGAAGGAATTGTAAAGATGCCATACTTCCCAGAAGGGAGAACCTTACCGTCAATTTCTAAATCTTTATTAGTTTCTATCCACGTTGCCATATGTGCTCCAGCTTGCCAAACCTGGTCATACGCCAATAAACCACCAAAAATAATTCTTCCTCTAACCCCTGGGGACGAATAATCAATATGAATATGAGCATCACCAATCATGGCCATTGTTGATGTATGAGGACTTAATGGTTTTTTGGGGGTTGTTCCCTCTTTTTCAACCTTGACATTTTGATGCTCGTGTTGCTGTTCTTCTTTGTTTGTTTGCTCCTTACATCCTATCAATAAAAGGGCAAAACATATTGTTGTTATTAGATTTCTCATAATTTTTAGTATATGTGCTTATCAATTATTATTAACTCTTTACTATTGAAGGCAACACTAACGAGTTAATGCTGCCTTTATTTTAACCATATTAGTGAGAATGACCATCGGCGTTATGGTCTTCATTTTTTACGTATGCCATACCACAAGTTGGACACTCTCCTGCCTTATCACTACCACTACCTTCGCAATGCATTGGACATACATAGGCTGACGCAAACTCTTTCTTTTCTGTTTGCTCTGTCTTGGTAGTTGCCTCTTCTTTTTTATCTCCTTTACACGATACCGTTGTAAGCACTAAGCTTAAAATCATGATCCCTAAAATTGTTCTAACTGTTTTACTCATACCGTTTAAATTTTGTTTATTGAATTCGTGATTTTTCTTCGAAAAGTTCATTTTGAATTGTGTTTATAGTTAATATGTAATTGAATTTTATGTCGTTAAATAATTAATTATGGTTCTCTGTATATAATAGTTCTTAATAGACTCTATTTGCTTTGTTTGAAATTTTAGCTGTAACTCCTGAATATCTAAAACATCATTAAAATTTATTGTTCCTGTCTCATAGCTTTTCACCAAAATGGTTTCTGCATCTTTAGCCTGTTTTAAATTTTTGGTTTGTGTATCATAACTTATTCTCGCCGAGTTACTACTTTTAACTGCTTTGTCAAGCAGCGTTTCTAACGTATTTAATCGGTTTTCTTTTTGAGCCAGAATCTCCTTTTGCTTTAATTCGTTCTGTTTCGATTTCGATTTATACTTGTTGTTAAAAATTGGAATAGACACATTTACCATAGGCATAAATATATCTTTCCCATTGTCGCTAAAATCCATATTGGGCCGTTCGGAAACAGCTATATAATCAAGCCCAAATCCTAGCATTGGATTTTGCTCTTTTTGATTTAACAACTCAGATTGTTCTACAGAGGTGTACAGTTTATCGTATTTTAATAATTCGGGATGCAAGGCCAGATTATCCCAATTAATTAATTCTCCTTCTGTTGGCATAACTAATGTATTAGCAACAATTACTACTGTACTTTTATCTCGATTGAGCAGCTTATTAAATGTTGTGAGTTCAGCTAAGTAATTTTGTTCCAATATGAGCTTTAATTGATTCAGTTCATTTTGTCTCATTTGCAAGCGTAACACGTCTACTGCCGAAGCTTTACCAACTTCAACAGAGGTTAGTGCTAACTCTTCAAAGGTTTTAAGCAATTCAATATTTTCAACTACTACTAATTGTTGCTCTTTTATTGCATACAGATTGTAGTATGATTGCGAAACAGATGCAACAAGTTTTCTTTTTACAATAGTAATGTCTTCGTAAACGGCATCAGCTAAAGCCTCTCTATAATTCTCTCTGGCTGTAATGGCTCCAAACGATGGTAGCATTTGCTTGGCTGAAATTTTAAATCGTTGTGGCCCTGTCCTCGTTTCTGGTTCACTAACAAAGTACCCCACACCTAATTGTGTATTTGGTAATGTATTGACTTCGTTTACTTTTTCTTTTGCTACCTGATACTTCAATTCAAAAGTTTGGATTTCTGGATTATTGGCCAAGGCTTCATCAATTAAAACGTCCAATTGTTGAGCATTTGAAGCGCCAAATACTGCCAGCGTAAAAAATATGATGTATAGTCTCTTCATGTGAACATATTTATTGATTTTTAAAGGACACATTGAACATCCTAAGTAAAACCTTATGCCGTATT
>CAZAPO010000104.1:0-3385 GCA_964487005.1 uncultured Flavobacteriaceae bacterium | reverse complement strand
TCTCGGATGCATTTGAAATTTCATATTGTCCGATCCCACTAATAATAGCAGCATCATTATTTTTAAACCTAAACTGAGCCCCCACTCCCATTAAATTTCTTGTTGCTTCTATGGAGATGAAATCTAAATACCCTTCTGATGTAGGTACGCCATTATTATCATATACCAGATTCACCGAAATATTTCCTGATCCTACATTTAGGCTACTATTGTAAAAATCTTGTGTAGCAAGAATGGCATCATTAATTGGTGGAAAAACAAAATTATCGACCTCATTGGCGTTCACCCTTACCCTCATATTGGTAGTTACTTCACTAATGGCCGCAGCATACACCTTTAATTGTATTGGCTCTGAGGCTACAAAGTTTGGAAACTCAAAATCGAAGGTCTTATCGATATCAAAATCAAATTTATCACCAAACCAGCGTCTTCCCAGCTTTGCAAGGTTATATTCATCAAGTTCATGAAATTGATAATCGTGAAAGGTGGTATAGGTAGTAACAGGAGCGCCAATAGGAGTCACATAATCCTGAACGCGTTTTGAGGTGCCTCCACTATTTACATTAATAAAATAACAGGCACGATCTGTATATGCGTTTATATTGGTATTGCTTTCGGCATTATACTCAGTAGGGCCAACACCATAGAACAAAATATAATCATTGTTATTAAACTCACCATCTTCACCTCCAATAACCTTCACAGGATTTTCAACCAGATCTAATGGATAAAAGACAGAGTTTTCAAGTGGTAACATTTCACCTCCCTGTCCATAAATTTTAATGGTATTGATATCTATACTATTTGTATTAATTCCTAAATTATTTAAAAAGCTTCTCGACAATCTAAAAACACCGGTTTTGTCAATATAAAATTTATACCAATTACCCTGGCCTAAAACCGAATTTGTAATCACTCTCCTGTTTGCCTGAGTGCTTCTCGCGTTCGCACCTATATATTCTACTGTAAAACTTTGTAGCTTTTTTAAAATAGTACCATCTCTATATATAGGTGAAACTTCTAAATAGGTAGATCGTTTTCCTCTGGCAACTGTATTCTTTAAAACTGCGGTAAGCTCATTAGGAATTGTTCGAATATTTAAATCTTTGAGTTCTGCTTTAGAAATTGGAGTAGCTACAATATTTACAATCTTAAAGTTATCTTCACTCACTTGTTGACCAGATTCCCATTGTGCAACGAACTTGAGGCCGTTGGTATCATCAAAACTAAAATGTTCATTATTAAATGCAGGAATTTCAATCTCTGAAGCCCAAGTTGATAACTTTTTGGTACCATCCCATTCAACTTTAAATTGTTTCTGTTGCGAATAGCCTAGAAAAAAACAAAAGAAAAATAACGAGAATAAAGCTTTTTTCATACTAGGTTTAACGCTGGTTATTTGAGGATAGTATAGCAATTTAATTTTTGCTCAAATTTACAATAATAAATCATCATAAACAGCGTTTTAGAGTAACAAAATTTAGTCTAAAATAGTCAAAAACGTCGATGTTCGGTATAAAAAATACGATGAAATGCACATTTTTTGCGATTTTTCATTGCAGAATAATGTTTAATTACTATATTGCGAAACCAAATATTTAATTGACTTACTTAAAAGTATGGATATGAAAAACGCTGCAACACTAAGAATAATGCTAGTTCTGGCATTATCATTAAGCATGTTTAGTTGTAAAAAATCATCTAGTTCTAAGAACAGATCACAGGGAACTGGATGGGCAATTAATGCCAAAGAAGGAGGTTTTCAATACAATACAAGCTTTAAAGAGCAGGCAACTGCCCCTGGTTTAGTATTTATTGAAGGAGGTACATTTACCATGGGTAAAGTACAGGATGATGTTATGCACGACTGGAACAACGCTCCTAATCAACAACACGTTCAATCATTTTACATGGATGAGCACGAGGTGACCAATATGATGTACATGGAGTACTTAGATTGGATCAAACGTGTATATCCACCAAGTGACCCAAGATTCAAATCTATTTATGAAGGTGCCTTACCTGATACCTTAGTTTGGAGAAATCGTCTTGGATATAACGAAATGATGACCAATGAGTACTTACGTCACCCAGGATATGCAGAATACCCTGTAGTAGGTGTAAGCTGGATTCAAGCGGTTGAATATGCTAATTGGCGTACAGATAGAGTTAACGAAATGTATTTAGAAGAGGCTGGTTATTTAGTGCGTGATGCACGTCATACAGCAACTTCTGATGCGAACTTCAATACCGATACTTATATTAACGCACCTACAATGTCTTACGGTGGTAACGATAGTATTACTAGACCAGATAAAGCAAGAGGTAGAAGAGTTCAAACTAATGCTGCTGGAGATACTATTAATGTGTATGCCAATAGAGGTAGCGGTGTACTTTCTCCAAAGTATAGGCTCCCAACCGAAGCAGAGTGGGAATATGCAGCACTAGGTTTATCTGAACTTAGAAGTTACAATGTATATAGAGGGCGTAAAAAATATCCATGGGATGGTCAATATACCAGATCTGGAAAGCGTAAAGTTCGTGGTGATCAATTAGCAAACTTTAAACAAGGAAAAGGTGACTACGGTGGAATTGCTGGATGGTCTGATGACGGTGCCGATATTACTGCCCAGGTAAAATCTTATGCGCCTAACGATCATGGATTATACGATATGGCCGGAAACGTTGCAGAGTGGGTGGCCGATGTATATCGTCCAATAGTTGATGATGAGTTTAACGACTTTAACTACTACCGTGGTAATGTCTATACAAAAAATGCCATTAATGATGACGGTACGGTTAAAATAGTAACTGCAGAAACAGTAGTATACGATACCTTAAGTAATGGTAAAGTAGTTGCAAGAAACCTTCCTGGTGAAATTTTGCAAGTGGCTGTTGATGAAAACGAAACCTATTTAAGAAATAATTTCGATACTAGTGATAACCGAAACTTTAGAGACGGTGACAAGCGTTCATCTCGTTACTTTGAAAGCTTTAATGAAGAAGACGATGAAGGGCAAGACTTAGCCACAACAACAAGAAAAATGTATAATGCACCTAAGCATAATGTTGAAACAGATTCACTAGGAAACTTAATTAGAGAATACGACAAGACTAACGACCGTACTTCTTTAATTAGTGATGAAGTTAGAGTATATAAAGGTGGTTCGTGGAGAGACAGAGCGTACTGGTTAGACCCTGCGCAAAGAAGATACTTCCCACAAGATATGGCTACCGATTATATTGGATTTAGATGTGCCATGTCTAGAATTGGCTCGAAGTCTAAACAAAAGAACAAAAGAAAAAACTAAGCGTTTTTAAATATTTAGTAAAAAAGTCCTAACCCAGTTAGGACTTTTTTATTACCCATCATTTATATTTGAAC
>CAZAPO010000103.1:0-3889 GCA_964487005.1 uncultured Flavobacteriaceae bacterium | reverse complement strand
AACCTGTGTTTGATCGCTTACATGCCGAGTTAGGAAAGGCGATGCTTTCTATTAATGCAGTTAAAGGATTTGAATATGGTAGTGGTTTCTGCGGAGCCAAGATGAAAGGAAGTGAACATAACGATTTGTTCAATGAAGATGGGAGTACCAAGACTAACCTATCTGGTGGTATACAAGGAGGTATAAGCAACGGAGCAGATATTTACTTTAGGGTAGCCTTCAAACCAGTGGCTACAGTCATGCAAAAACAAGAAACTATAGATAAAAGTGGTAATATTGTAACCATGCAAGGTAAGGGTCGTCATGACCCATGCGTTGTTCCAAGAGCCGTGCCTATTGTAGAAGCCATGGCAGCATTGGTACTTGCAGATTACCTTTTATTAAATAGAATAACTAAACTATAACAACACTATGAAGAAATTAGCACTACACTGGCAAATACTTATTGGTATGCTATTAGGACTCATTTTTGGGTTTATTATGCTTCAAACAGATTGGGGAGAAGGTTTTGTAAACGATTGGATAAAACCAATTGGAACCATCTTCGTTAAACTTTTGAAACTTATAGCCATTCCATTGATTCTGGCTTCTTTAATTAAAGGAATCTCAGATCTTAAGGATATCTCAAAGTTTGCCAATATAGGGCTAAGAACCATTTTAATTTATGTGGTCACGACGGTAGTGGCAATATCAATTGGTTTGGTATTAGTAAATGTTATTCAACCAGGAGATGGCGTTTCAGATGAAACCATTGCTAAGCTTACAGCAACTTATGCCGATGATAGTGGGGTTCAATCAAAAATTTCTGAAGCAACAAGGCAAAAGGGCAGTGGTCCATTACAATTTTTAGAAGATATGGTGCCAGAGAATGCCTTTACAGCATTAAGCAATAACAAGTTGATGCTTCAGGTGATATTCTTTGCCATCTTTTTAGGAATCTCTATGCTATTAATAGGTGAGAAGAGTGCGAAGCCCTTAAAAGATTTCTTTGACTCATTAAATGACGTGGTATTAAAAATGGTTGACCTTATTATGTTAACCGCGCCCTATGCGGTGTTTGCTTTATTGGCAAGTGTGGTAGTATCATCTGGAGATCCAGAGTTGTTGTACGCCTTATTAAATTACTCCATTGTAGTAGTCATAGGGCTAGTCTTAATGATTGTCTTCTATTGTATTGTAGTAGGTACGGTAACAAGAAAGAATCCGTTCTGGTTTTTAAAACAAATTAGCCCAGCACAGTTATTAGCATTTTCTACAAGTAGTAGTGCGGCAACGCTTCCAGTTACAATGGAGCGGGTTGAAGAGCATATTGGCGTAGATAAAGAGGTGTCTAGTTTTGTGCTTCCGGTACGAGCCACCATCAATATGGATGGAACCAGTTTATATCAGGCTGTAGCCGCCGTTTTTATTGCACAGGCATTAGGCTTTGATCTAACTTTTGCAGATCAGTTAACCATAGTTCTTACGGCATTGCTAGCATCCATTGGTATTGCCGCTGTACCAGGGGCTGGTATGGTTATGCTTGTAATTGTACTTGAAGCAGTAGGTTTTCCAGCAGATAAATTAGCCATTGGTTTGGCACTAATATTTGCCGTGGACAGACCGCTAGATATGTGTAGAACCATAGTTAATGTAACGGGTGATGCAACGGTATCAATGGTAGTCGCAAAATCTGTTGGTAAATTAGGCAAGCCAAAAGTTAAAAATTGGGACGACCATTACGAGGAAGTTAAATAATATTTTTTTACATTTAATTTACTACTAACATTACTAAAAGTAAAGGTATGAATGTATGCTTTATAATGTATCCCTGGGAGGATATAGATCCAGATAATGACACCAGTTTAGCGTTAATAAAAGAATGTGCAAAAAGAGGGCATGGTGTGGCCATGTGTACACCTTCAAATCTTACTATTAGAAATAGTGTTACTAATGCTTTTTGTACGGTAATTGGTAGGATGGAAAAGGTACCAGGTTCTTTAAAGTCGTTCTATAATAAAGTTGAATTACGTGAAGAAATGCTACCGCTCGCAGGTTTTGATGCCATCTTTTTTCGGGCTAACCCACCACTAGATCCTATTATGCTAAATTTTCTAGATTCGGTGAAAGATGATGTGTTTATCATTAATTCGTTAGAGGGTATGAGAGAGGCTAATAATAAGCTCTATACCGCTGCCTTTGGTGATGCTCATAGCAATATTATTCCAGCAACGCACGTATCAAAAAATAAGAGATACTTAATACAGCAGATTAAAGAATCAAAAGCTGATAAGATGATTCTTAAACCTTTAAACGGATTTGGAGGATCAGGGGTTATACTAATAGAAAAATCGGCAATGAGCAATATTAATTCCCTGCTGGATTTCTATATCACCAATTCAGATGGATCTTCAAATTATGTGATCTTACAAGATTATATAGAAGGAGCAGATCAGGGTGATGTTCGTATTTTATTACTAAACGGAGAGCCCGTAGGTGCCATGAAACGTGTTCCAGGATCAAATGATCATCGTTCAAATGTATCGGCAGGAGGAAGTGTTCAAAAGCATTCACTAACAAAGGCCGAAAAAGCATTATGTAAGCAAATTGGTCCAAAATTAGTAAATGATGGTCTCTATTTTGTTGGTATCGATGTTATTGGTGGTAAACTCGTAGAAGTAAATGTGATGTCACCTGGTGGAATTACCTATATGAATAAGGTGTATAAACCTAAGGTTAGAGTAGAAGAAAAGGTGATAGATTTCTTAGAAAGTAAAGTACTAGATAAACTACAAGCATTTAATAGACTAGCACGATTAAGAAAGACGGTAGAAGACGCTTAAACTGTTGCTTATGAGTAGTTTTGATTCTTCATTAGTATCGGTAGACTGGCTCTACCAACACATAAATTTGAAAGACCTGGTGATTTTAGACGGTAGCATTCCAAAGGTAACAGCAAATGGTGTGACTACAAATGATGTACAGTTACCTAATGCACGTTTTTTTGACATTAAAAAGAAATTTAGTGACATCAACGCACCCTTTCCAAATACGGTACCATCAGAGCAGCAGTTTACCGAAGCTGCACAAGAGTTAGGAATCAATTCAAACAGTCTGATAGTAGTTTACGATGATAAGGGTATATATTCAAGTGCTAGGGTTTGGTATTTATTTAAAACTTTT
Organism: uncultured Flavobacteriaceae bacterium; assembly: GCA_964487005.1. Classification (GTDB taxonomy): domain Bacteria; phylum Bacteroidota; class Bacteroidia; order Flavobacteriales; family Flavobacteriaceae; genus CAZAPO01. Next base: position 727 of record CAZAPO010000103.1, on the reverse strand, counting down.
GGCCATAATAAGATAGCCGTACTAGATGGTGGTTTGCCAGAATGGATTGAAAAAGGGTATCCAGTTGAAAAAAAAATAACAAAGGATTTAGTAAAAGGTAATTTTGTTGGAGTATATCGTCCCAATAATTTTAAGTTCTTTGATGATATAGAAAAAATTAAAGGAGATACCAATTATCAAATCTTAGATGCTCGATCCAGTGATAGATTTAATGGGAAGATCGCAGAACCCAGAGAAGGCCTACGATCAGGGAATATTCCAAGTTCAAAAAATTTACCCTTTAAAGATTTGATGATTGGAAATTGCATGAAGAATAAAAGCGAATTGAAAGAAATATTGACCTCCATTAATAGTGACAATAAAGAATTGGTCTTTACTTGTGGATCTGGTATTACCGCTTGTATTATAGCCTTAGCCGCAACAGTAGCAAATACTAATAACCCTATGAGTGTATACGATGGCTCATGGACTGAATATGGAACCTTAACAGATGCTTAAATTAACAATAGAAGACATCATAAATAAGATTAAGAACGAAGAACACTTCCATGCAGTGGCCGATGATTATTCGTTTACAATTAAAATAGATAGCTATGTTCCATATGCTTGCGGAGCTGTACATGATGGTCATCAATTTAGGAAAGAGCTTTGGGAAAATTGTTTACATACCGAATATGAAAGATGGTATGAGGAAGATCCCGAAACAAAAAATATGGTACGTACACAT
>CAZAPO010000102.1:0-15791 GCA_964487005.1 uncultured Flavobacteriaceae bacterium | reverse complement strand
GGTATTTTGTAAAGGTTTTATAACCTTAACAATACGCTGTTTTCGTTTTGCATTAAATATCATAAAGATAAGTAAGGACAACAATGCCAGATACCAGGCCCATTTTAAGGCAGGTTTACTTAAAATAAAACGCAGTGGGGAGTCTCCTAATTCCTGATACAGTTTGTTCTTTGAATCAAAGTAAATAGTCTTGTCTGGTAAATAGGACAGAATGGCTGATGTGTACTTTTTATTATTGCCTTTTAATAAATTATAATTTGTAAATACATTAGGTTGTAAGTGCACATAAAAGTAACCATAACCATGTGCTATTTTTACAAAATTAACGCGTTCTATGTCACCAAATTTTTGATATCCTAGTACCGTGGTATTAATTGAATCTAGTTTAGAGAAATAGTTATTCCCAATTTCTTTAGTTATGGTAATTGAATCGTGTTTAAACTTTGGATTCGCTAAAGTTAGCTGCGCTTTACCTGCAAAATCGAATTCATTTTTTGTTTCTAGAAATAATGAATCTTTTATAAGCTCTGGAACAAAACTTGTTGAAATAAATATATCATTACCATACGAGGCAAAATCTAATAATTCCTGACCGGAAATTTCATCTATATCGGCAAAATCATCAATGTATAGATAGCTTCCTTCAATCATATAGGTAGAATCTTGCCAGTTGTACTCATCATAGAAAAATTCATACGGACTAACCTTAATGTCTTCAATGTCACTATTTGGGAATAGTTGCGATAGTTCATTGTGTAAAATATAAGTACCAAAAGGAATTTTATGCTTCTCATTAAATGTTCTAGTCCAATTAATGGGTTTTGGTTTAGAAAACTCAACTGCAATTGCTCCAACAAAAAGCAACACTAACAAACCGATATATATTTTAATGGTTTTATTCATGATTTTAGTGTGCTAATTAATTTAGTAAATGCCTGTTTTGCACGATTAAATTCTAAATGATTAACATTAAACTCACCATACCAGATGTAATTATATAAATACGATGTATAAGAAAATTCGTTTTTAATGTCTTTTGCAATTATTTCATTCTGATAATCGCTATTTGTTTTTTCAACATCGTATTCAATGATTTCTAACTCCGTCAACTTTTTTAATAACCATAAGTAATAATATCTAATGGCTAGTCTATAGTTATTTGTCTGTTCTGCCTGAGCAATTAGCTGTTTGAAATTGGTTGTATGAATGTTATTTTCAACATCGGTAACAGGGATAATACTTTTATCAGATTTTTTTCCAAATACCCATTGACCTTCTTTATTTACTATCGCTTTAAAAATGAAATAAACAACAAGTAGGAACAGAATTATTCCGCCTATTTGGAGCAATAAATCTACGAGATCTGATGCTTGCCCTTTGTTTTTAATATTAAATAGATCTCTAAAAAAATCACTTAATTGTTGTTTAAACCTTGTCCACCAACCGGCACTATTGATGGCCTGCTCATAGATAAAATCATCATCGTTGTATTTTTCGGTGAGATTGTCAAATTCACGAATGGTAAGATTAGATTGATCTACCACCAAGGTATCTTGGAGAGCCGTTTGGTTTTCTTGCAAACTATTGTATTTACCGAGTGCATTGACAAAACCAAAAATTGTCGTGCTTAACCAAAAGATATATGCCAATATTAATTTATTCACTCGAACCTATTTGATCTATGACATCAATTGTATTAATGTGTTCTTTATCTTCTTTAAGGCTATAGAATATAATACCTTGATTAATCTGAACTATTTGATTAAGAACCGTTCCAAGTAAATATGACAGTAATAATACTACCATCATAATTACCATAAAGCTAGCGCTAGCGTCCTCTACTTGGTTAGAGTTTTCTATAGTGGTTAAAAAGTTTACCATTCCAAACATATAAGGAATCATGACTACAATATTTTGCAGGATATATGCCATTACAAAAAACAAGGCTACGCTGCCTGAGGCCGACCAAAATTTGGATGTTAGTAAATTCCATGCATATCCAAAACTATCCCAGATACTTCTTTTTTCTTCTATATATTCCATAAGTGTCATTGAATAGAAGATCATAAATGTTCCTAAAATTAAAGGAAGCGCTAACATACCAACAATGGTGATTATTAAAATAAAACTAAATAGTCCCAGTACCATCATTATTGGAATCCCAATTAAAATTCCACATATTAAAAAGATAAGCAGCCTACCAACATTGTTTTTATATCCTGCTACCAAATCTTTAGTGCCAAAACTCTTACCATTTTTAGCATATAGTTTTAGATAGATTGCCGTAAACGCATAAGACACTAGACCCGCTAATAATGCTACAATTAAAAAGACTAGAAAAAATAGTATAAACAGACCAAAATTATCGTTCATATAGCCATCAATCATGGTGGCGTCATTAGCTGCAATTCCCCCAAAAAGAAGTTCGGTATAAAAATTCCAGAAAAAATACATTACCACGGCCATGATAAGCAAAAAGACTCCGTTAACAATAAAGAAGTGTTTGAAATAATGTTTGCCGTTTTCTTTTAAAAAAGTGAAAGTATCCTGAAAGAAAGCTCCGAAATCTCTCGATTTATATAACTGCATAGGTACGTTTTAATTTTTTTGTCAATATCGCGGGGTAGATAAGATAATAGTATGAAATAATGCTCAAGGTGATCAAAATAATACCCACCGATAACCAGTTAGGCATTGTGTTAGAATATCGGGTTACAAATCCTTCGAGAAATCCTGCAGCAAAGGTGAATGGCATTGTACTTATTAGAATTTTCACACCATCTTTAACGCCCATTTTAAATGAGGTAAGCCGCGAATAAGTTCTAGGAAACAAAATACTAGCTCCCAACATTAAACCAGCTGCGGCTTCAATGACAATTGCAAAGATCTCCATAGCTCCATGAATCCATATCCCTCTCACACTTTCCCATAATACGCCTTCTGCGTAGAAAAAATATTGAAATGACCCAAGCATAATTCCGTTGTACAGTAGCACTAATCCAGTGCCAAGTCCGCCAAAAACGCCGTAGATAAAAGATTTAATACCCACATAAAGATTGTTAAGTGTGATACCAATAAAACTTCCCCAATTACTACCACTTTTATAAACCGCAACTGGATCACCTTCTTCTATGTTCTCTAGGGTCATATTTACATAATGATCTCCTAATATTAATCGTACAAAAGAATCATCGTGTGCAGCCGATAAGGCACCAATAGCCACAAAGGAGCCAAAAATTAAAAAGGCATATAAAATGTATCGTCTATATTGATACACGATTAGTGGTACTTCTATCTTCCAAAAATGAACAAACCTATTCGTGTCTTCCCTTTTGGTTTTATAAATTTTTTGAAAAGCTTTGGCCGCTAAATTGTTTAAGTAAAGAATTGTTTTACTTTTGGGATAGTAAGTTTGCGCATAAGAAAGGTCGTTTACCAAATGTATATACAAAGAGGCTAATTCGTCTGGATTTTTCAGGGTTTTACCAAAAATGGCACGTTCAAAATTTTGCCATTTTTCTTTGTTCTGTTTAATAAATGCGACTTCTCTCATGGGCAATCAAATCTAAACAAAATTTTTAATTAAAAATTATCGATTGAAGATTAAATAAGCAAAATTTGTAGTTAAGTTCTCACGAAATTTAAGTAGGGCAAGATTAGGATTCTTAAATAAAATATGCAGTAAATAATGGTCGAATTACAGATTAATACTACTCAAAATGTGAATATAAATTTTACTGCAGCCAGTGTTGGTGAGCGTATATTGGCTTATGGAGTAGATTTACTTATAAAAATAGCGTACGTAATTGTTACCTATCAAATACTATTTAATGTTTTAAGCCTTGATGATTATATTAGAGAAATGGATCAATGGTCTCAGATTGCTATCTATGTCCTTTTTTATCTACCCGTAATTTTTTATTCACTTATTTTCGAGACTTTACTTGATGGACAAACAATTGGAAAAAGAATTTTAAAGATCAAGGTGGTGAAAATTGATGGTTATCAAGCTTCCCTATCAGATTTTGTGGTTCGTTGGTTTTTTAGAATTATCGATATCAATATGTTAAGTGGGTTTGTGGCTTTAATTAGTATAATTACAAGTTCAAAAAATCAACGTCTAGGAGATATGACTGCGGGTACTTCTGTAATTTCCTTAAAAAACAATGTCACAATTAATCATACCATTTTAGAAGATTTGCAGCACAATTATGTGCCAACATATCCTAGTGTAATTAAGCTATCTGATAATGATGCCCGAATTATTAAAGAAACCTATGTTAAAGCAAAGGCTAGTAAAGACTATAAAACCTTAATAAAATTAAGAAATAAGATTATTGAAGTTGCTGAAATTAAGGAAGTGAAACATTCAAAAGATATAGATTTTATTAGTATTGTTTTAAAAGATTATAACTTCTACACACAGCATATGTAATGTTTTATACAATTGATATTTTAGGGACTATAGCATTTGCTATATCAGGTGTTTTGATTGCCATGGACAAAAAAATGGATCTCTTTGGGATCTTAATAATTGCTTTTGTTACGGCCATAGGAGGAGGTACCTTGAGAGATATTCTTATTGGGCAAACACCAGTTAGTTGGATGCTGGACATGACTTTTACTTATGTAATTATTGGTTCGGCCGTATTTGCATTACTATTTAGAAATAAAATCAACTATTTGCGTACATCGCTTTTTTTGTTTGATACCATTGGAATTGGACTCTATACCGTTGTTGGAATTGAAAAAGGAATTAATGCAGAACTACACCCCATTATTTGCATTGCTTTAGGTACCATTTCGGCCTGTTTTGGAGGCGTGATTCGAGATATTTTATGCAATGAGATTCCTGTGATTTTTAGAAAAGAAATTTATGCCACAGCTTGTATTTTAGGAGGAGCCTCTTATTTCGCGATAAAAGTACTACCAATTGAAAGCGACTTCGTTTTTATTATAGCTGGTTTGGTAGTTATTATAATTAGGCTGTTGGCCGTTAAGTTTAAGATAGCACTACCTAAAGTCTATCGCTAGTCAATAATTTCTACTTTTTTAATATAGATATTCTTAAGCGGCCAATCGGCGTCATCAGTGTCGACGGCGGTAATTTTATCGACAACGTCCATTCCTTTGGTTACCCTTCCAAAAATAGTATAATCACCATCGAGAAAATGTGCACCTCCGCGTTGTGTGACAATAAAGAATTCATAAGGAGATGCCAATTTATGAGGGTTATCAATCTCACTACTTGGCATACTTATTACACCTCTGTCGTGTCTGTAACCGCGTTTGGTGTCGGTAGGTAGTAAATATTTACCAATATTCATTCGTTTACGCTTTACTCTTCTGTCATCACTATTCCCTGCTTGTGCAATAAAATTATCTATTACTCTATAAAACTGGGTATTGTCAAAATAGTTTTGCTTGGTTAAAAAAATAAAATTTGCACGATGAAACTTGGTCTTATCAAATAATAAAATATCTATGTTTCCAAAGTCAGTATAAATTCTCACCTTATTCTCTTTATGCTCTTTTTCATATTGCAAAAAGAACTCCATAGCATTTTTTTCGGTTAATAAAGGGAACTCACGCTCAGGTGTTATTATGGAATCTACTTTAACTTCGGGCTTGGGCTCTATCTGTTGCGTTGCATCAGGTGTAGATTTTTGTTCAGATTTTTTATCTTCACAGTTCCATAAAATTAAACAGCATAGTATTACTAGAATTCTCATAAATGAATTTCGACGATTTTTTAATATCGATTTCAAAAATAAAAAATCTTAAACTTCCAGGACGAGCATCTCAGTTTAAAATGTCTCCTCCATTTAGAAAAGAGTTATTAAAGAAGTATGAAGATAAAATACCGAATGCAAAAAGGGCAGGGGTAATGGCCTTATTTTACCCTAATGGTTTTGGTGAGACCATGGTAGTATTAATTCTAAGAAAGACATATAATGGTGTGCACTCTGCACAAATTGGTTTTCCGGGAGGTAAAGTTGAAGCTAATGAAACGTTGGAAATGGCAGCTGTTAGAGAAACTTATGAAGAAATTGGTGTTCATGCAAATGATGTGAAGGTTATTAGAAGGTTGACAGAGATCTATATTCCACCAAGTAATTTTTATGTTCAACCATTTATAGGTGTCACCAAACGTACGCCTAAGTTTATAAAACAGGATGATGAGGTAGAAGCCATTGTAGAAGTTTCTTTGAAACATTTTCTTGATGAGAGGGTTATTATTAATCAAAAGGTTGAAACATCATATAGTTTTAAAGTTAATACTCCAGCGTTTAAATTAAACGGCCATATTGTATGGGGAGCAACCGCCATGATGTTGAGTGAAATCAAAGACATGTTAAATGAAATTCTTTAGTTGTTTATTTTATTATTTTTACGAACTCTAACTAACTAAGAACTCTATGGGATTATTTAAAAAAAATCCTTTTGGACACTACTTATTCTTAAAAAAGTGGCTCATTCGTATTGCGGGGGCAATGACTCATAGGCGTTATCGCGGCTTTAACGAATTACATATTGAAGGATCTGAAAAGATAAGACAACTCCCAGAAACCAATGTGTTGTTTATTTCAAATCATCAAACCTATTTTGCAGATGTGGTAGCCATGTTTCATGTGTTTAATGCTAGTTTGCATGGGCGAGAAGACTCAATTAAAAACATAGGGTATTTATGGAACCCCAAGTTGAATGTCTATTATGTTGCAGCTCGTGAAACCATGAAATCTGGGTTGTTGCCAAAAATATTAGCCTATGCAGGATCTATTAGTATAGATAGAACTTGGCGGGCTGCTGGTAAAGAAGTAAATAGGCAGGTTAAAATGAGCGATATTACCAATATAAAAAAGGCACTGGACGATGGTTGGGTAATTACGTTTCCACAAGGCACTACAACACCTTTTAAACCAATTAGAAAGGGAACAGCTCATATAATTAAGCATTATAAACCTATTGTTGTGCCAATTGTAATAGATGGATTTAGAAGATCTTTTGATAAAAAAGGCTTACGTATTAAGAAGAAGAATATATTACAAACCTTTGAAATTAAAGAACCTTTAGAAATTGATTATGAAAACGAGACTATTCCTGAGATTGTTGAAAAGATTGAATATGCAATTGAGCAGCATCAATCTTTTTTAAAGGTTGTGTCTAAAGAAGAACTTGCCGAACGTGAAGAGCTTAATAAGCAGCGAAAGTGGTAATTAAATTTCTAATTTCTTCAGTTCTCTGTAATTTTTATTGAGACGTTTTAGTAGAATCCCATAAATTAAATAGTAAAACAGTAATAAGATTCCAACCATTATTGCTAGCGCTACAACAGTGGTTATAATTACAACGGCATATAATTTCAAAATTTCACCATTAGCGGTTGCCTGATCAATTTGTGCTGAGAATGAATCATCATTACCAATAACATAAAATACCCCAATAAAAGTTCCAATAACAAACATTATTAGGTTGAACCCAACATAGTACTTAACTGTTTGTCGAGTTTTTAGAATGTTTTCCATCAACTTTTTGGTACTATCGGTTGCCGAAATTCTTCGATAATTTCTAAAGAATAAGTAGAAGAAATACGCTAAAATTATATAGGTGAATACACTTAAAGGTATTAATATATGATTCATGTTTAAATTTTCAAGGGTCTCATTAAAGCTGGCATCTTTTAATAAAAACGATATTCCTGTCCAAAACACAAATTCTAAAATACTAATGATAAATATCCATTTTACGATGGAAGATGATTTTTTAAGTATCATCTTATAAATCTCATTATAAGTGAGCTTTGGATACTTACTATTCTCCTTTTGCCAGTCTTTTTTTAGTAATTCCAGTTCATCCATAATCTTACGGATTTAAAATAGTTCTTAATTTGGTTTTCACTCGGTTCATTTTCACTCTTGCATTTACTTCACTAATCCCCATGGTTTCGCTTATTTCTTTATAGTTTTTGTCTTCTAAGTATAAAAACACCAGTGCTTTTTCAATATCATTGAGTTGCTGAATGGCTTTGTACATTATTCTTAGTTGCTGTTCTTCTGTATCATCATACTCCTCTGCCTTAATTTTAAATTGGACATCATCAAAACCTTGCGTTGATACTCTTTTTTTTGTCTTTCTATACAACGTAATTGCCGTATTCAATGCGACTCGATACATCCATGTACTAAATTTAGCATCCCCTCTAAATTTAGGATATGCTTTCCATAGTTGAATTGTTATTTCTTGAAATAAATCATTATGTGCATCATAACTATTGGTATAAAGTCTACAGACCTTATGTATAATGTTTTGATGCTTTTCAAGCAATTCAACAAAACTATGTTCTAGTTCTTTATTCAATTTGATGAGTTAGCTACAAGGTAGGTAGTTATATTAGCTTAATTGTTACAATAAAAACGCTAAAATTTTAATCTCTATAATTAAGCGCTGGTTTACGGTCCCCTAGCAAAGGAATATACTTAAAATCTGCGCCTCTTCTATTCATAAACTCAGTTTTAGCTTCTTCAATTATTTTGGTATTTGTAAATAACTCAATGGTGGTTGCAGTGAGTGCCTTAGCTGCAATCATCATACCTTTAGTTCCAATTGAGGTTCCACCTGCTGCAACGGCCTGCCAACTGTGAGCGGGAGTACCTGGAACCCAGGTAGCCGCACCCATTCCAACTGTTGGAACCGCAAAACTAACATCCCCAACATCTGTCGAGCCATATGCACGTGCATTTTCTGTATAAGGTGAAACACCATTAGTATAGGCCGTATTTAATTCTTTTTGGCCTAAGCTTGTGGAAATCTCTTCAGCGAATTTGCGTTCATCGGCGTTAAACTCATAGCCTCCTATATTTGTTAGGTTTTTATACATTACTTTTTGTAACGTTAGGTTTGGTAATAATTCATGTGTTCCACCAATCATTTCAAACTCCATTTTAGTGTCTGTGCCAAGAGCAGCTCCCTTTGCAGCGTTAATAATTCGATCAAAAATATCAATAACAACATTTCTATTATTATGGCGCGCATAGTAATAAACCTCGGCAAAATTTGGAACTACATTTGGAGCTTTACCTCCATCTGTAATAACATAGTGAATACGTGCTTCTTGTGGTATATGCTCGCGCATCATATTAACCATGTAATTCATACTTTCTACCGCATCGAGTGAAGACCGTCCTCTTTCTGGAGCACCGGCAGCATGTGCAGAAACTCCATAAAACCTAAATTTCGCTGATTTGTTAGCCAATGCTGCACCAGGGTTAGAAGCGTTCACCGATGACGGATGCCAATGCAAAGCAACATCTACGTCGTTAAATAATCCAGCTCTGGTCATATAAACTTTGCCAGAACCACCTTCTTCTGCAGGACAACCATAGAATCTTATAATACCTTTCGTATTTGTTTTTTCTAACCAATTTTTTACACTAATTGCTGCTGCTGCCGATGCCGTTCCAAATAAATGATGTCCACATGCATGTCCTGCCGCTCCTCCAGCCGATTTTTTTTCTGAAACTGCCTGTTGTGATAATCCAGGCAATGCATCGTACTCTCCTAAAATTGCTATTACCGGACCTTCTGAACCATACTCGGCAATGAATGCCGTTGGCATATCAGCAACACCAGAAGTAATTTTAAATCCTTCGTCAGACAGTGTTTTCTGCAATAGAGCCACACTTTTCACTTCTTTATATCCCATTTCAGCATATTCCCAAATTGAATGCGCAATATCTCCGTAAAAGCTTGTTTTAGCATCTAATTGCTTTAACACTTCTTTGGTGTGCTTTTGAGCGTATCCGTTAAAAGTTATAAGTACAATAATTGCAATGATTAAGGTTCTCATATTAAAATTTTTAAAGTTAGTTGGTTTATAATATTATGTGTTTTGTCTAAGTACTCCTAATGTAATTAAATATTGTGCTAATGCATAGGTAGCCATTATTAATAAATGTGCGTATGCAATTGGCTCGTAAAACTTATTTATGGCTAATATACTATCTGATATAACAAAGAAAATTGCGCCAATCATTACCATGGCATAACTTTGATTGGGTACATTATCTTTTCTTAAAAAAGCAAATACAACCATAGCCAGAATGGCAATCATATACACAATTACTGGAATCAATAATTGGTTTAAGCCGTTAATTAATAAAAATAGTAAAGCTAGCGCATATAACACAAGTGGCAATATTACGCGTACTACATTTCTATTAGTCCGTTTAATATTAAATACGAAAATATAGAGTACATGAGCCAGTAAAAATGAAAGCAAACCTACAATAAACATGTTTTCATTTTGATCAGTATACATTAAAAAGATATCACCTCCTAGCGAAAACAGAAGCGCCAATAGCATTAATAAATTAGTAACTTTTCCCACTCTAGCACTAGCCAATAAATAAAAAACTATGAGCGACAATAAAATAAGTGGTTTCAGCGAAAATGGTATAGGTAATATATCTTGAAGCTGTGCTGAAAATAATTCTAACAACACAATTACTACAAATATTAGGGTGAAAGACCTTTCTGGTTTAGTTAGTTTCATTTGATAAGTACCACCTTATCAAAAATACATTAAAATTATGTTCTTACTACTAAAATGTTCTTTTAGTAGTTCCAATAATTCAATTCGTCATTAAAAATTTACAGTTCGGTTAAAATTAGTTTCACAACAAGTGTTCTCATGGGATATTTGCCTCATCAATCAAAATCGAATAGTTAAATTTTATGAGAACACTAATCATCTTAATGTTATTATTGACAGGAATTCAATCAAAATCACAAACGGTTATTAACGGTACAGTTACCGATACCAAAGGAAATGTTGTTGTAGGTGCCAATGTATATTTAGAAGGCACCTACGACGGTAGTACTACAAGCGATCTTGGAGCATTTAGTTTTTCAACCGCCGAAGAAGGAACTCAAAACCTTGTAGTTTCGTATTTGTCATATGAAACGTTTACCATGGCTGGTGATGTATCTTATTTAAAAGACTTAGTTATTAAACTTAAAGAAGATGTTGGAGCTCTCGATGCTGTAATATTGTCGGCAGGGACATTTGAGGCAGGAGATAACAGTAAAGTGAATGCGTTAAAACCCTTAGACGTGGTTACCACGGCTAGTGCCTTAGGAGATTTTGTTGGGGCATTACAAACACTACCAGGAACAACCACAGTAGCTGAAGATGGACGATTATTTGTTCGTGGAGGTGAAGCTGAAGAAACACAAATATTTATTGATGGTATTAGGGTTTTTACGCCCTACTCACCAACACCAAACAATGTGCCTACGAGAGGGCGATATTCACCCTTTTTGTTTGATGGAATTACATTTTCTACTGGAGGTTATTCTGCAGAATTTGGGCAAGCACTTTCAAGCGTATTATTGCTAAGCAGTGTAGAAGAACCATTTCAAGAAAAAACAGATATTGGTATAATGAGTGTAGGTGCAACGCTGGGAAATACTCAAAAATGGGAACGCAGTTCATTAAGTATTAATGGTTCCTATATCAATTTAGCGCCTTATACTGCAATATTTCCTGACAGAAACGATTGGAAAAAACCAGTTGAAGCATTTGCTGGCGAGGCCGTTTTTAGACAAAAGTTTGATAATGGTCTGTTAAAATTATATACAGCTTTTGATTCTGGGAAGTTAGATATTGTTCAAGACAATATTGCATTTCCTGATGGGGTACGATTTAAATTATACAATGATAATCTATATTTCAATGGGTCGTATAAAGGAATGTTAAATGATACTTGGAGCATTTTAGGTGGTATGAGTTACACCATTGCAAACACAGATATTGTAATAGATGAAAGCGATATTAATAATACCGAAAATTCAGCACATTTTAAATTAAAATTGAAAAAGCGATTTAATAGTAGATTTAAGTTAAATTTTGGGGCAGAGTATTTTGTTACAGATTTCACAGAAACATTTCAATCGTCAGATATTGCTGCAGTTGACTACGGTTATAAAAATAATATAGCAGCAGGATTTGCCGAAGCTGATATTTTCTTTTCAAAAGATTTAGCAGTAAAAACAGGGGTAAGAGCAGAATATAGCGAATTGTTTAACGATTTTACAATTTCACCGCGCTTATCGTTGGCTTATAAAACTAGTGAAGATAGTCAGCTTTCTTTGGCTTATGGAGATTTTTATCAAAATCCAAATAGTGATATTTTAAAATTTGAAAATAATTTAAGTCCACAGCATACTAAACATTATATTTTGAACTACCAATTAAATAAAGAGGGGCAAATTTTTAGAGCTGAAGCCTATTATAAAGACTATAGAGATTTAGTAAAATATGACACAGAATTTGCTGAGTTTGATAGCAATTATAACAATTTGGGGAAAGGATTTGCTAAGGGCGTAGACTTGTTTTGGAGAGATAACAGTAGTATTAGAAATGTTGACTATTGGGTAAGTTATTCATTGTTAGATACAAAACGTGACTATAGAAATTATCCAATGATGGCGCAACCTAACTTTGCCAATACCCATAATTTATCTATTGTTGGAAAATACTGGATTGAAGACTGGAAAAGTCAAGTAGGATTTAGCTATGCTTTAGCTTCAGGACGAACATACACAAACCCTAATTTAGGAGGGTTTTTAAATCAAAAAACAAAGGCTTATAATAGTTTAAGTGTCAACTGGGCCTATTTAATAAGCCAGCAAAAAATACTTTACTTTTCAATTAACAATGTCCTAGGTTTCAGAAATATTAACGGATACGACTATGCTAGAACACCAGATTTAAATGGACATTTTGATAGTATGGCAAGAAGACCTGCTGCCGACCAATTCTTTTTTGTAGGGTTCTTTTGGACCATAAGCGAAGACAATACCAGTAACCAATTAGATAACCTGTAAAGAACATCAAAAGGATTGTGAATAATTAAAAGATGGGGGCTATTCTGGAACAATGAGTTCGAGTATGTCTCCATCTTTTTCTGGGTATAACGCATCATAATGATTCAGTTCTTTTGCTAACAAACTTGCCATTTCTTTAAGTTGAGAAGAATTTTCATTCGCCAGATTATGCATTTCAAACGGATCGTTTTTTAAGTTATAAAGTTCGTAACGCGCTTGATCCTCAACCTGGTAATGATAAATTATTTTCCAATTGTTGTTAACCAAACTTGTAAAATAATTACTTCTATGATTTCCATGAGGGAAATGGTTTAAAAAGGATGCTTTACGCTCGGTATTATTTTGGCCTGCAAGTTGAGGTTGTAAGTTGAAACCGTCCAGTTTATAATCTTGTGATGGGCTGATACCAACCAAATTACAAATAGTAGGTAGAATATCTATGACGGTTCCAATCTGTTCATGAATTTTATTTTGTGCTATTGGAAATCTACCTTGTACAATACTATTATCTGTTGGTGTAACCCAGGAAGCGATAAATGGAACTCTCATTCCTCCTTCCCAATGATGCCCTTTTTTACCCTTGAGTGGCGCTGAGCTATGATAACCTTCTAGATCAGGCAGTGGCGCATCAGAGCCATTATCACCTAAGAACAATAGTATGGTGTTTTCGCCTATACCCAAATCCTTTATATGATTTACTATATCTCCTAGTGATTTATCAATCCCTTTAACAAGAGTGGCGTAAGCTTGCGCTTTTTCTGATTTGTCCGATGCTGCGAAATCTGAAGCAAAGCGTTGGTCTGATTGAAAAGGAGCATGTACAGCATAATGCGATAAGTAAAGAAAAAATGACTTTTCATCTCGTACTGCATTGGTAATTTCCTTTTTTGCCTCAATAGTCAAAGCCTCGGTTAAAAATACATCACTATTGTGATATTGTTCCAAATCTGGTACGGCCCTTGCTTTTTGTCCGCTTAAATTACCATATCCCTCTTGCCCATAATAGCTGCCTGGATGTCCAAATGAATTACCTGCAATGTTAATATCGAATCCCAAATTTATAGGATTTTCACCATCACTGTTAAACGGTCCAAAATGTGCTTTTCCAATATGTATGGTCTTATATCCAGCTTGCTGTAAGAGACGGGGAAGAGTAACAGACTCTTTAGTTAAACCTTTCCAGTTCCAATTTTGTGGACCATATTCTGTTCGATTGTTACTTTCAGAATAAATCCAATTGGTTACTCCATGTCTGGCCGAGTTTTGTCCAGACATGATTGATGTTCTGGTTGGTGAGCAAACCGAATGTGCGTAGAAGTTTGCAAATCTTATTCCTTGTTCGGCTAACTTCTCCATGTTAGGTGTTTGATAGAAGGAATTTAAAGGATATTTTATTTCATCTCCCTGAGCATCTAGTAGAAAGGGTACAGACGTATCCATAAGTCCCATATCATCAACGAGGAATACAATTATATTTGGAGATTCTTTTTCCTCATTTCCTTTTTTACAAGACGATAACAAGATCAGGAATAAAAAAAGAAAGGATGCTGTTTTTGTTTTACACATTTAAGAAGTCAAATAATAATACCTTATTTTTTATTCTTTAATTATACCTTTTTCTTTGTAAAGTTCTATATATCTCTTATCTAAGGCTGCCGAATCTTTATACTTAACACGCAATTCTTGCAATTGTACTTTCAATTGGGTAACAACATCTTGATAGGCTACATCATCATAAACGTTGTTCATTTCATTAGGGTCCTTTAACCTATCGTATAATTCCCATTCGTCTACATCGTAATAAAAGTGTGCCAATTTGTATTCTTTAGTTACAAGGCCGTAATGTCTTTTCACCATATGTACGGCAGGATACTCATAGTAATGATAGTACACCGCATCTCTAGACCAATTCTCTTTATCACCTTTTAAGAGTGGTAATAAACTTTCTCCTTGCATATCTTCGGGTTGTTTAATACCTGCCACATCCAACAATGTTTGCGCAAAGTCTAGGTTTTGAACCATCTCATCTTCTTGACTACCAGCTTTTATCACATTGGGCCATCTTGCAACCAGTGGTGTTTTAAAAGATTCATCATAAATAAATCGTTTATCAAACCATCCATGCTCTCCCAAATAAAACCCCTGATCTGAGGTGTAAATTACCAGCGTATTTTCGGCTAATCCACTTTCATCAAGATAGTCGAGTAATCGTCCAATATTGTCATCAACAGATGAAATGCATGCCAAATAATCTTGCATGTATCGTTGATATTTCCAGCGCATTTTTTCTTCATCGGTCATAGTTGGCCAATTTGCTCTAAAAAAGTTGTTTATTGAATCGAGCACTGGTTGGTAAGCGGCCTTTTGAGTTTCGGTTGCCCTGTTGTAAGGGCCATAGAAGCTATTTCTAAATTCTGGGACCTGTGGGGTAACTGCTTCTCCCATTTCGGCGATAGTTTCTGGACGAACTTTACTATCATGGCTATACATCATATGATTAAGAAGGTTCATTTCGGCGGTTTTGGCAGCAGAACCTCTGTTAGAATAATCATCAAATAGCGAAGCCGGTTCAGGAAATTGCTTAGTTGAGAATTCCTTGAACTTATCTGCTCTTGGCCACCATGGGCGGTGCGGTGCTTTATGAAGATACATGAGCATAAACGGGTCTGTATCGTTTCCTTCTTTTTTAAGCCAATCTATAGATAAATCAGTAATAATGTCGGTAACATATCCATTAATAATGGTGTCTTTATCTTTTGTAATGAACTTTGGATTAATATAGTTTCCTTGCCCAGGTAAAATCATAAAATCATCAACACCTTTTGGGTTGTTTCCAAAATGAAGCTTTCCAAACATTGCCGTCTTATAACCATTTTTTTGCATTATTTGCGGGAAAGTTACTT
>CAZAPO010000101.1:0-5089 GCA_964487005.1 uncultured Flavobacteriaceae bacterium | reverse complement strand
TGCCCAATATTCCTCACTGCTGCCTCCCGTAGGAGTCTGGTCCGTGTCTCAGTACCAGTGTGGGGGATCCCCCTCTCAGGGCCCCTACCTATCGTCGCCTAGGTATGCCGTTACCATACCTACTAGCTAATAGGACGCATACTCATCTCTTACCGTAACCTTTAATGTGAAAGTGATGCCACTTCTACATACCATGAGGTATTAATCCAAATTTCTCTGGGCTATCCCTCAGTAAGAGGCAGATTGTATACGCGTTACGCACCCGTGCGCCGGTCGTCAGCAAAAAAGCAAGCTTTCTCCTGTTACCCCTCGACTTGCATGTGTTAAGCCTGCCGCTAGCGTTCATCCTGAGCCAGGATCAAACTCTTCATTGTTAAATCTTAAATATTATTTAACAACCAAAATTAGGTAATTGATCGTACTCAAAATGGTTTATTCTCTTGTTTGATAAAAGTCGTTTCCAACTCTCATCTTACGCTGTCAATCAATATGTTTAATGAACTTCTTTTACTTCTTTCTTCAACACTTCCGTGCTAAAGCGGGTGCAAATATAAAACCCTTTTTTTATTCCAACAAAACCTTTGCTAACTTTTTTTGAAAAATATTTCTCAACTCTATAACAAACATTTTGAGCGCGCAAATATAAAACCCTTTTGCTTCCATACAAACCTTTTTTAACCCTTTTTATTAACCCATATCTTACTAACCTAATCTACAATAACTTATCACATGAAAAAATTCCAAATCCCATCGAATAAAAAGTAACGATCCATCAATAAAAATTCAATACATATATATGGTGTAGCTTCAAGCATAAATTGATTTGGCAATTCAAATAATTTTGATGAAAAAATAAACATTAATAAATAATATTAATAAAAGAGCATTTATCATATTTTCTATATTTTAGCTTATATTACTTTACACGTAATTTCAAATCCAACCAATTTGAAGAAGAAAAAGAGAGAAATTTTACCCCCTAAAACCTCACGTTGGCGACCCACGGCCGTAATATTAATTGCCACCATCTTTGGTATTAGCGCATTTATGGCTAAAGAATCTGAGGTAATCTCTTATATGTCTGACAATCCAAAAGCATGTGTAAATTGTCATGTGATGACTCCTGTTTACAATAGTTGGATGCATAGCTCTCACAGAGAATGGACATCATGTAATGATTGCCATGTCCCTCAGGACAATGTCTTTAATAAATATTATTTTAAAGCGAAAGATGGAATGTTTCATGCTTCTGTATTCACATTAAGAATGGAACCTGATGTAATGTTCATGAGAGAAGAATCTGCTGAAGTAGTACAAAATAATTGTATTCGTTGTCATGTGCAACAAGTTACCCAAACTAAATATACCGGTTTTATTGAAGACCATGTTTCCAATAGGACCGAACGCAAATGTTGGAGCTGTCATCAGGAAGTACCTCATGGATCAGTTCACGGTCTATCGACCATAAAATATAATATTGCACCAATTCCAACCGATGAAGTTGAAACGGTAATTCCATCATGGTTGGAGAATGAAATGAAAAAAGATTAATATTAGACAACTAATTTGATATAAATGAAAAACAAGGTTCTTTTTATTGTAACTGCCATAGTAGTTTTTTTATTAGCGATTCTTGCCTCAAGTATTGTTAACCGAAAAAATGAAGCAAAATATAAATATGTTCCTCAAGTGGAAATTGCTGATAACGAGCCACGTAATGAGGAATGGGGAAAAAACTTCCCTAAAGAATATCAGTCTTATTTACAGACATCAGAATCGACTTTTGCTTCGTTTCAAGGAGGATCCGCAATGAGAGATATGCTTGAAGAACATCCATACTTGGTAGTTCTTTGGGCGGGATATGGTTTCTCCAAAGATTATAATCAAGGACGTGGGCATTACTACGCGGTAGAAGACGTGCATAACTCCTTGAGAACGGGGGCACCAAAAGGTGAAGGTGATGGCCCAATGCCAGCAACATGTTGGACGTGCAAAAGCCCTGATGTTCCGAGGTTAATGAATGAACATGGTATTTCTGAATTTTATGAAGGCAAGTGGGCAGATAAGGGACCTGAAGTTGTAAACGCAATAGGATGTGCAGACTGCCACAATCCTAAAACAATGAAACTTACAATTACTAGACCTGCACTAGTAGAAGCATTTGAAGCAATGGGGCAAGATATTAATAAAGCAAGTCATCAGGAGATGCGTTCATTGGTGTGTGCACAATGTCATGTTGAATATTACTTCAATAAAAATATACCTGGAAAAGAAGGTGTTCCATATTTAGTTTTTCCATGGAAAAATGGACTTAGTGCTGAAGATATGGAACAATATTATGATGAATTGAATTTTTCTGATTGGACACATCAAATAAGTAAAGCACCCATGCTCAAAGCACAACATCCGGGGTACGAATCATATCTTACTGGAGTACATGCAGATCGCGGTGTATCATGCGCAGATTGTCACATGCCCTATAAAAGTGAAGGTGGGCAGAAGTTCACCGACCATCATGTGCAATCTCCTTTGAACAATGTAACAAATGCTTGTCAAGTTTGTCATCGAGAAAGTGAAGACAAATTAATCAAGAACGTTTTTGAGCGACAACAAAAATCTGCAGAGATTCGGGTTCAGCTTGAAGAACTATTGGTTCGATCGCATATAGAGGCAGGGAAAGCTTGGGAACTAGGAGCAACAGAAGAACAGATGAAAGATATACTTCAAGGTATAAGACATGCTCAGTGGCGTTGGGATTGGGCTGCCGCAGCTCATGGAGGCTCTTTTCACGCACCTGTTGAAACTGCTAGAGTCTTAGGAACTGGTCTTATCAAGGTGCAAGAAACTCGACTCATGCTTTCAAGATTATTGGCCGATTTAGGTCACAACAAACCAGTAGATTTACCAGATATTTCAACCAAAGAAAAAGCACAACATTATATTGGACTTGATATCGATAAAATGAAAGCTGATAAAGAAGAATTTAAGAAAACATTACTCCCAAAATGGCTTGAAGAAGCCGAAAAAAGAGAAGCCACTTACAATTCAAAATCATCGACTGATTAACCTCAAACAAACTTAATTTAAAACATCTTCTTTTGCGGCGCTAAAGAAGATGTTTTTTTAAAAGCTAATATCCCTTGAATAGTTTATATCGTTTTTTTTCGTCTTCAAAATTAGCATTGATACTTTTGTTTGCATTTGCTGTCTCAATGGCTGCTGCAACCTTCATTGAAAATGATTTTGGTACTGCTACCGCTTGGGTGATGGTATATAATGCTTGGTGGTTTGAACTTATTATGTTTGGATTAGCATTATGCTTCATGACCAATATATATAAGTATCGACTATGGCAGCGGCAAAAATGGCCAATATTACTTTTTCATTTAGCATTTATTATTACGCTAGTAGGTGCAGGTATAACGAGGTATAGTTCCTACTCGGGGATTATGCGTATACGTGAAGGCAGTTCGTCAAACATCATTATTTCTGATCTCAACTATTTACAATTAACTGTTACCAATGGTATAAAACAAAAAACAATACAAAAAGAACTTTCTTTTTCGCCATTGAAGAATAATGATTTTACAATTGATACTAATTTTGAGGGTATTCCAATTACAATTGCACACAAAGACTTTATTGCCGATGCTATTCCATCGATTGTAGCCGATAGTGTTGAAGGCGTCTCATTATTAGAAATCGTGGTTTCCCATGGAACAGGTAAACAATCAATATTTCTAAAAAAAGGAGAAATTGAGTCTATAGAAGGCCATCACGAAATAGCTTTTGATACCTTAGAAACTTCACCAACAACGATTATCATCAAGGAGATTGACAGTGCTTTATACATAAAGGCACCCCAAAAAATCGACTTCTTTGAAATGTCAACACAAAAAGCAGGCGTACTTGAAAAGGATAGCTTGCAACCATTAAAGGTAAAAACACTTTACAGAATGGGTGATCTTTCTATGGTTCCAGCAATGTACCATCCAAAAGGATCAATTGCATTTATAAGTGATGCAGAAAAACCTAAGGATAATGATGTTAATAAGGATGATGCGTTACAGTTAGAGGTCACGGTAAATGGGATTTCGCATGAAGTTGACTTGCTTTACAGGGAAGGATTCTTGCCATCATTACATCCCTTACAAACCAATGATTTAACACTGAGTTTTTCATATGGTGCAAAACCAATTACAACACCATTTTCAATCTATTTAGAAGATTTTCAATTAGAACGATACCCTGGCTCAAGTAGTCCTTCTTCATACGCGAGCGAAGTGAAGGTGCTCGACCAAGGTCACCAAATACCTTTTAGAATTTTTATGAATAACGTGCTGGATTATGGTGGATATAGGTTCTTTCAGGCTAGTTATGACACTGATGAATTAGGAACCGTTCTCTCTGTAAATCACGATCGACTGGGTACTCTGGTTACCTATTTGGGCTATTTACTAATGGGAATTGGAATGTTTTTTACATTTTTTACAAAAAATTCTAGGTTTCGTTTTATCAGCAAAAAACTAAAAAATCTTAAGAAGAAACAGTTGTATTTACTCGTGGGATTGTTATTGTTTTATGGTGGCACAATTAATGCGCAAGAACCATCTTCAACAATTGAACCCGTTAATGAAATTCATGCCGAATATTTTGGGCGAATATTAGTTCAAGATCTCGATGGAAGGATTAAACCAATTAATACTTTAGCTTCTGAGTTTTTAAGAAAACTTTCTAGAAAAACGTACTTAATTGTAGACGATGGATCCTCTACCTTAAGACTAAATCCTAATCAGGTTTTTCTAGGTATCCATATGGTACCCAATTATTGGCAATCAGTACCTATTATTAGAATAGATAAAGAAAAAGGTGGCGATTTACTTAAAGATTTAGAAACCACCTCTCAGCAGTTAATTTCTTTTGATCAACTTTTAACCCCAGAAGGAAATTATTTATTAGCTAAAGAAGCCGAAGAAGCCAATCAGAAAAAACCAGCTGAGCGCAATGAATTTGATAAGGAAATTTTAAAAATTGATGAAAGGTTTAATATCCTCTACAATATTTTTATTGGAAATTATTTGAAAATATT
>CAZAPO010000100.1:0-13074 GCA_964487005.1 uncultured Flavobacteriaceae bacterium | reverse complement strand
TTGTTCATTAGATAGTTTGTCAAACGGTACTGGTGTTACTTCAATGTGAATGTCTATTCTATCTAACAGCGGTCCAGAGATCTTACTTAAATATCGTTGCATTTCTGCAGGTGAACTTGTTACTGGCGCGTCTGGATCGTTAAAATATCCTCCTGGGCTTGGATTCATACTGGCGACCAACATAAAACTACTAGGATAGGTAACTGTAAATTTTGCTCTTGAAATGGTAACTTCTCTATCTTCTAATGGTTGACGCATCACTTCCAGCACCGTGCGCTTAAACTCTGGGAGTTCGTCAAGAAATAAAACGCCATTATGTGCCAGCGATATTTCTCCAGGCTGCGGATACGATCCTCCTCCAACCAAGGCCACGTCTGATATGGTATGGTGAGGTGATCTAAAGGGTCTTTGTGCCATAAGACCTGCATTTTCTTTGACCTTTCCTACTACAGAGTGAATTTTTGTTGTTTCTAATGCTTCATTGAGTGTCATGGGTGGTAAAATTGAAGGAAGTCTTTTTGCCAACATCGTTTTGCCTGCTCCTGGTGGTCCAATTAAAATAATATTATGCCCTCCTGCGGCTGCAATTTCCATACATCTTTTAATGCTTTCTTGCCCTTTCACATCTGCAAAATCAAATTCTGGAACCTCTAAATTCTTATAAAATTCATCGCGCGTATTCACAATTGTTGGGGTCAAGTTCTCTCCCTTATCAAAGTGCTTAATAACCTCCATGATATTATCTACTCCAAAAACTTCGAGATCGGCAACTATGGCTGCTTCTTTGGCATTTTGACTAGGCAAAATAAAATATTTAAATCCTGCTTCTTTAGCCTTTACGGCAATAGGTAGAGCACCTTTTATTGGTTGTAATGTTCCGTCAAGCGAAAGTTCTCCCATAATAAGGTAGTTTTCAATAGCTTTTGCCACTATTTGAGATGATGCAGTTAAGATGCCAATGGCTAAGGTTAAATCGTACGCAGAGCCCTCCTTGCGAAGATCGGCTGGTGCCATATTAATCGTAATTTTTTTACCAGGAATTCTGTACCCATTATTTTGTAAGGCCGCTGCTATGCGAAAGTTACTTTCTTTTATTGCATTGTCGGGAAGTCCAACTAAATGGTAGCCAATTCCCTTATCTACATTAACTTCTATGGTAATTATTGAAGCTTCAACTCCAAAAACTGCCGCAGCATATACCTTATCTAGCATCGCTTGTTTTAATTATGAAATTTTATCGAATTGTTGATAAAACAGCGTGCTATAATGCCTAGCTAGATAAAATGAAATCAATTCAACTTTAATCAATTCCTTGATTTCATGATGACATTTAAGCGCTAAATAAAATTCACAAATCTTATGTGTATGGCGTAGGTTTGATCTGAAATTTCTTGTTTTACTACACTTAGAATCTTGTTGTTTGATAAGTCCTGAAGCTACTGCCATTCTAAAGGCATTGTATAAACTATTGGCATCCATTTTTTGAAGAAGGTTTCTTTTTATAATAAATACAAACCGATGATTAATTTCCAACTCTTTTAAAATTTGAATATCATTAATACCTTCAAACTTCAAATTCAAGTACATTTTTTCAATATTGCTTAACTTTCCTGTTTCATCGATCTCCATTCTTTCCCATTGTTTGTCAATACAACATTGATAAAACTCATCAAGCAATTTTTGAACGTCAAATAATTTATTTGTTTGCTTTTCTGATTTTAAGCGATCATAAATAAAGAAAGCATACTTTATTGCTTTGGATTCAACGAGTTTTGTTCCATAATCAAGCTTATTTAAAATATCTTTTTCAAAACAATATTGCATGATCTTTAACCAATCGAATTCATTTGTTTTTTGTTGAATCGAATTTCTTAATATCTGTATGTCAAAAATGCTAATTGATAAATTCTTCTTTATCTGATCATCTGAATAATTCTTCGCAAATAAATCTAAATAGGCAATCTCTAGTTCGCTAAGTTTATTTGGTTGAGACCAAATTTTTAACGAATCATGTGTAATCTCAAATTCCTTACCATCCACACTAAATAATTTTATTGTTTAATGTGAGATCAAGAATTAAATGGAAGTCACTATAATTAAAGTAATAAGTGTATCTGTTTTGGTAATAACTGTAATTAAAGTTTTGATTATTTTCCCTCTACAGCAAACTCAACTGCTCTAATCTCATTATAGTAGTAGCCGTTGACCTTAATAAATGCCACATGTCCACCATATTTGGGAGTTTCTAAAAAGAGGTTTGGATTGCTATTGGCTATAGCATAAGGAAAACAGTCTGCAGACAGAAATGAGTCATTTTTTGCATTAATCAATAAGGTTGGTACCTTGATATTGTGCAGAAACTGTAGGCTACTACATTTTGTATAATAATCGGTAGCATCTATATAGCCATGCGCTTTAGAGGTATAAACATCGTCAAAGTCTCTTAGGGTCTTAATTTTATGTATATCCTTTTTTGAGATGAGTTTGGGGAATTGCTTCTGCTTGATTTTTAATTTTGCTTTAAGATAAATCAAGAAATTAGTAGCGTAGAGTATATTTTTAAATTTGTGAAGTTCTATACACGATCCATTTAACGAGCAGGGTACTGATACCGCAATAGCCGACTTTATTTGCGAAGGAATCTCAAATTTTTGTTCTCCTAAATACTTTAAAACAATATTCCCCCCTAAACTAAATCCTTTTAAGAAAATATCTGTATATGATCTGGTGTCTAAAATGTGTTTTAATACATCGTGTAGATCTTCTGTTGCACCAGAATTATATGACCTGTACAACAAATTTGGTTCACCGCTGCAACTTCTATGATTCACAGCCACAACATCTATATTGTTTTTTACAAAAATCTTGGCTGCCCCAAGTATATAAGGTCTTTGTGCATCTCCCTCTAATCCATGCAATAATAGCATCAATTTATTGGTCTTTTTTTTGGCAAAACTCCAATCAAGATCAATAAAATCTCCATCGCTTAAGGTAATTCGTTCGCGTTCCTGTTTTACACCACGAACCTTCCTGAATAAACCCGAATAAATAGTGGCAAGATGCGTGTTTCTAGAGGCTATAGGCGCCTTATATGATGATGATATTAAGGGCATTATTTAAACATAAATTGCAATACGCTTGATGTATTATTTGTTACTTTAAATCGATCATCTGCCCTATGATTGACCACCCAAACTATATCCTCGCCACTGCACAACAACCAGGTTTCTTCTTTATCTATTAGGGAAAATTTTTCGTCCTTAAAATATTTACTTACTTTCTTTTTGCCTTGCATTCCTAATGGATAAAACCAATCTCCCTCTTTCCATTTTCTTAAGCTCAACGGAAAGCTAACTTTATTGCCATCAACATAAATAATATTAGCACTTATCACAACATCATCCAAAGATGAAACCTTGTTAATCAATAGGGTACCATTGTTAAGTTCAATTGTTGACAATTCTTCTGTAACTTTTAGTTCTTCGAAGGTTTCTTTTTGCTTTGTTAAAATAAGATGCTCGCGATCTTTAATCAACCTCCAATTTTGTGAATAAATTTGAGCACCACTCTGGGCGTCAAGCAAATTATTCACATCATTCCATTCTGTAAAACCATAATCTTTAAGCAAGAAATACAAATAGGCTTTTGTGTTATTTAATTCCTTGATTTTATAAATATCTATAAAAATTGCATTTGGTGTCACCTCTAGTACTTGATCTGAAATCTCGTCAATCCTGTCGCTAATAATTTGTTGTGCTTCTCTTAAATGCGAAGTTGTAGACGCAAAGCCTTCAAGCAATTGCGGATTCATACTTTTGAGAATTGGAATTACCTCATGCCGCAACTTATTTCTTAGGTATTTTGTTGATGCATTACTTTGGTCCTCCCTCCAGTTTATTTTCGAAGACTCAGCCCATGACATAATCTCGGTTCTTGAAAACGGCAATAAGGGTCTAACAATATTATCATTAATTGCTGGAATTCCATTTAATCCATCAATTCCAGATCCCCTAATCACATTAATTAAGAATGTCTCAAAATTATCGTCTGCATGATGTGCAGTGAGCAAATAATCAAAATGCAAATGTGTACAAAGCTCCTCAAACCAGGTATATCTTAGTTCTCGTGCAGCCATTTGCATAGACAACTTCTCCAATTTTGCATAAGCCTCGGTGTCAAATTCTTGAACAAAAACCTCTACATTAAATTTTAATCCAAGGGCTTCTACAAATTGCTGGTCTTCATCACTCGCTTTTCCTCTTAATTTAAAGTTGCAATGTGCTAAGGCGATATCTAATCCAATTTCTTTGCATAAATAAGTAAGCACTACACTATCTACTCCTCCAGATACTGCAATTATGGATCTGCCATCAAATAGAAATGGAAAATTGCTCTCAATATGTTCTTTAAAAGAGGAAATCATGCTTAAAATTAATTAATTCTCTAATACTTGCCGCATGGCCTTAGCTTTGACCAAGCACTCTTCATATTCGCTCAATGGATCACTCTTTGCTGTAATGGCACCTCCCACCGAATATGACACATACTTCTTTGATGAATTATATAAAATACTGCGAATTACCACATTAAAATCAAAATCACCCTCAGGCGTGAAATATCCAACGGCTCCTGAATACAGCCCCCTTTTTGTTTCTTCCAAGGTTTCAATTATTTTCATTGCCGAAATCTTTGGTGCTCCAGTCATACTTCCCATAGGAAAGGTTGTTTTTAAAATGTCAACTGGATGAACTTGATCGCTAACCTGCGATATCACAGTGGATATCATTTGGTGCACTTGATCAAAGGTGTAAACTTTGCAAAGCTCCTCGACCTCAACGCTACCTTTTATTGCAGTTTTTGCGAGATCATTTCTAACAAGATCAACTATCATAACATTTTCACTACGCTCTTTAATATCGGTAGCAAGCTTTTGCTTGAGTTTTTGATCTTCGACTTCACTCAAAGCTCTTTTTGCAGTTCCTTTAATGGGTTGTGATACTACCTGATTTCCATCTTTTTTAATATACCTTTCTGGAGATGCCGATAGCAAATAGTTGCCATTAACATTTAAAAAAGTTGCGAACGGTGGTTTTGATATACTGTTTAAATTTCTATATGTTTCTACGGGATCAATTACGGTGTCTTCAGCAAAAAACTCCTGGCAAAAATTTGCTTCATAAATATCACCTCTATGAATATGTGTTAATAGTTTATTCACCTTTGCGAAGTATTCATCTTTATGAATTCTTAGGTGAATCTTTACATCATTCTTAGGAGCAACATAATCTGGTTCTATCTGTTTTATCTCTTTAAAATCTTCATTAAACTCATCTATTACATAATTTAAATATTCAATATTGAGTCGATTTCCCTTTAAGAGAAAAACTTTTTTAGGTTGAAAAAAGAATAATTCAGGAAATTCAAGTCCATCATAATTAGCAGAAACTAAGTCTTCAACATCATTTTTTAGATCGTAAGACAAGTAGCCAAACAACCAATCTTTTGTAGCCGTTTGATACTCTTTTAAGTTATTAAAAGCATCTAAATAATCTGTTTTTAAACTTGTAAAGGCATCTACAGCCAAAATGGCATCGTATTGTACTTGATGTCCATTGTAGTAGTTTGAGTCTAACCAAACAACTTCATTAAATTGCTGACTCCATAGCAAAAGCTTCTCTTTAAATCGAGTTGTGTTTTCTAATAATACCGATTTGTGTGTTCGCAATTGAATAAGCTCTTTAAGGCCGCAAAGTTAATGAGATAATGCTAATATAAAAGTTACTTTAAAATTAGAAAGCATACATTTGCAAACAAATTGATATTGTGACCTTTCAGGAGCTAAATCTTACTACCCCTTTGCGCAATGCCATTGCTGATCTTGGGTTTGTTAAACCCACACCTATTCAGGCCCAATCTTTTAATATTATAGGGTCTGGTAGTGATGTTGTTGGGATTGCACAAACAGGTACTGGAAAAACATTCGCCTATGGCTTACCTGTATTAAAAAACCTCCCGTATTCAACGCAGGAAAATCCAAGAGTTTTAATATTGGTTCCTACTCGCGAATTGGTTGTTCAGGTAGTTGATGAATTTGAAAAAATTGCGAAGTACCTAAATGTAAGAATACTAGGTGTTTACGGTGGCACTAATATCAATACGCAAAAACAGCAAATCGCTCAAGGCTTAGATATTTTAGTAGCAACTCCCGGAAGACTATATGATCTGGCCTTAAGTAGGGTGTTACAGTTAAAATCTATTCAGAAACTCGTGATTGATGAAGTTGATGTAATGCTTGATTTAGGCTTTAGGCATCAGCTTTTAAATATTTTTGATTTATTACCACAGAGGAGACAGAATATTATGTTTTCTGCAACTATGACTAAAGATGTAGATCTATTGATCAACGATTTTTTTGTTCATCCTAAAAAGATCTCAATTACAGTTTCAGGTACACCACTTGAAAACATTAAACAGGAACGCTATGATGTACCAAATTTCTTTACCAAAGTAAATTTAGTTACACATTTGCTTGGTGATCGTGAAACCTATACTAAGGTTTTAATTTTTGTTGCATACAAACGTATGGCCGATCGCCTGTTTGAGTTATTGGATGAACAATTTTATGGTCAATGTGCGGTCATTCATTCTAACAAAACGCAAAACTATAGATTACGAAGTATTGAGGCCTTTGAGAAGGGTGATTCTCATATACTAATAGCCACCGATGTCATGGCCAGAGGGCTTGACATAGATGATATTAGCCATGTTATTAATTTTGACACTCCAGATTATCCTGAGAACTATATGCATAGGATAGGTAGAACTGGTCGGGCAGAAAAAAAAGGCCAGGCGATTGTATTGTCTACGGCGACCGAACAAGAGGCGATGCAGAGTATTGAGCGTCTTATGCAAATGGAGGTTCCATTAGTCGATATTCCAGGGGAGGTTGAAATATCTAAAGAACTTATAGAGGAAGAACGACCTCAAATTAAAGAACGACATAACCCTTTAAAACGTCAAACAGATACTTATACTCCTGGTGACGCTTTTCATGAAAAGAAAGAAAAGAACAAAAAGACAAATAAAGGTGGATCTTACAGACAAAAGATCAAGCAAAAATATAAGAAGCCTAAAACCAGAGGTGACAAGAATTACAACAAAAAACGGAAGCGCAAATAATGCTTATCCTTCTTTCTCTTTCAAAAATGCTTCTGTACGCTTTATTTGTTCTTCAAGGTTCCATTCAAAATCAAATCGTTGCTTTAAAAATTCTTTAATTGGTCCTAGACCTATTGCTGCGCGACGCGCATCTATGTTTTCAGGGTCAAATACAGGCCAAACGTTAAAGCTTTTTGTTTCTGGATAATACTTCATCTGTCCGCCGTAGATCTGCAATTCTCCTTTATCTGTTGCTAATCTATCTTCTGCTCTAACTAAAAATCGCGCTTCAAGTTGGCCATCTAACACCGCTTGTTTCATCATGGGCAGGTATTTCTCTCTTACTTCAAAGCTGGAATGTTGTAAGACATTACTAATAGTCCAGTTACCCTGTTCCTCAATAATGCTTTTCTTTGGCCATCCATAAGTGTCAAGTATATGTTTTACTTTTTTCTCATTTACAACATGATTCTTTTTGTAGATGTTTTCATAGTATTTGAACTCTTCTGTGTCGGGTCCACTAATACGCATCACCGAATCACGTTTACGAAGGGGTATTTGTTCGGTGTTCCAAATTGTATCTAAGACGGCTACAAGATTTTGATCTTCTATTACTGGATCAGTAGATTTAGTTGTTTTTTGATCTTCAATGCATGACATAAATAATGTCACAGTTAAAAGAATGATTAGATTTTTCATTGATTGATTGATTTGATTAGTAAAACCATTTTTAACACAATAATCGAGCCAATTTTAATCTAATCGAGTTATTACTAGACTTCATAAATTTATGAGTAAGGAAACTTATTCTATCCCTATTTGTTTGATCAAATTTGAAAATATATGATACCATATCATTATATTCACCAATATTTATTTATTCCTCATTTGAAACGAATTTGATATGAAGACATCCAATCTAAAAATCATTTTAACATTAATCACTATGATGATGTTGTATATACCTGTTAATGCCTCAAATAATTGGGGGCAAACCGGTCATAGAGTTGTAGGTGAGATTTGCGAAGAATATTTAAAACCACGAACTAAACGGAAAATCAAAAAGTTGCTTAAAAACAAATCTCTAGCCTTTGTATCTACTTTTGCCGATGAGATTAAGTCTGATAGCCTTTTTGACCGATTTTATACATGGCACTACATTAATATGCCTTTTAATAGTAATTATGAGTTGTCAAAGAAGAATCCGAGTGGTGATTTAGTCACTGGAATAAATCAGTGTAAGATGATTATTTCGGACAAAAATTCGACCGACGAAGAAAAAGTATTCTATTTAAAAATGTTAGTCCATTTAATTGGTGATTTACACCAACCAATGCATATTGGATTAGCAGAAGATAGAGGTGGAAATGATTTTAAAGTACAGTGGCATTATAAAGACACCAATTTGCATAGGGTTTGGGATTCTGAGATGATTAATGAGTTTGATATGGGTTATATAGAGCTAGCCGAAAACGCAGATGTACTAAGTAAAGAACAAATAAAGCACATACAAAAGGGAACTGTTGTTGATTGGGTAAATGAGACACAGCAGCTAACAAAAAAAATATATGATGAAGTTCAGCCCGAAGATAACCTAAGATATAGATATTCTTATAAGAATTTTACAATTGTTAGAGATCAGCTTCACATTGCAGGTATTAGATTAGCCAAAGTTTTAAATGAATTGTTATAACAAAATAACCCTTCCCAAATAAATGAGAAGGGTCGCTATTAGTCAAACATCAATCTTGGGTCTTCCCTAACAATTACTTATAATAACACAAGTATTTACCCATTAATCTCAACTTGACTATTTACAATATCTTTTATTGGGACAATTAACTTACCCGTTGTGGTTTTTAACGTCACTGATAGGTCTTCTATTGCCACTATTTCTCCTTCTATATTCTTAAACTTAATATATTGACCTACCTCATAAGTTCTTCTCGTATAAAACGTACGCATTAAATCTCCAACTACTTCTCTAGCTCCAAGACCAACGGCCAAGGCCACTGCCGCTAAAAAAGCACCAAATATTAAATTAAGGTTACTGGTAATAATGTCGGTATTAATTCCAGCCTGATTTAGTGCGGTGATAGATATAATAGCCAAGAGTATAAAAAACACTAGTTGACTTATAATCTTTGATCCTGAAAGTTCAAAAGACTTGAAAAAAGTTTGGATTGATTTTTTAACAAAATTGGCAATAAACAAACCAATAACAAAAATTGCAGCAGCACTTAAAAGTTGTGGTAAATAAGTAATTAGATTACCTATTTCTTCTGAAATAATGGTAAGTCCCATCATCTCTGAAACTACAATAATTAAAATGAGTAGTAACGACCATTTAATAAATGACAAAATGATTTTTGAAAGATTAATATTTAATTTCTTTCCATCAACAATCTCAATATCATTTAGTTTTTCACCAAATCTGTCAATTTTAACCACCTTCAAGGCTTTCTTTAAAACCTTTAAGAGCAATTTAATTACAATCCAACCTACGATTAATACCACTAATGCTTTTAGAATATTTATCCCAGTTGTAGAAAAGTTCTCTATCGCAATTTCCTTAATTTCCTGTAGTTTTTCCATGCTATAATATGTTAGGGTATATTACTTATTTCTTTCTTTTATTGTACGCTCTATCACACCGCCTATATTTAATGAAAACAGGCTAGCCAACTCCATAAGCAACTTTGCCGTAGCAATATCTTTCATTACCTTAGACTTTAATTCTTCAGGTACCTCTTTAAGTGGCTTATTTATGTACTCAAACGGGTTATCGCTCATTTTCATAATAGACGTTAATGAGTTTTTCTTTTGCTCTTTTTATACGCATTTTAACTGCGCTTTCTCCAATACTCAAGATACCTGTAAGATCTTTAATACTTAGTCCATCTTGATATTTAAGCAACAGAATCATTTTCTCTTCTGGTGAAATGAGTTCTAATGCTTCTTTCAATTTACCAACCTTCAGTTTATTAATATCACTGTCATTATCATCAATAGTATATCCCGAATCCTGAATATTGGTTGCATCTACGGCCTTCTTCTCAATTTTTTTAGCAGTATTTCTATTTACATAGTTAACACAATGATTATAAGTAAACGCATATAACCAAGTCGAGAACTTCGACTTTCCTTTAAAACTATTTAGTTTAACAAACAATTTTAAAAATATGTCTTGTGTTAGATCTTCGGCTTCATCACTACTCTTAGAAAATCCTGCACATTTATTATATACTACTTTGGCATACCTATCATAAAGAACTTCAAACAACAAGGTATCATTGGAAGTAACTATAGCCATTACTAGTTCTTCGTCAGACATGTTATTAAACTTATTATCCTTTTTCAAAGTTCTTATTAGGGAATTATACTAATTAGACCCCTTTTATTTTGATGGTCACACTAAGTTTTAAATGTAGTTAATATTAGTTTAAAATTCCTACAAAAATTTTATCTTTTTTTAAGCTATATTTATAGTTCTCAATCCATTACAAAAAAAGGGCGCAACAATGTTGCGCCCTTTTTTAATTTAAATATTAATCTCTTAAATATGTAATGGTCTATTATCTGTAGCCGCAAGTGCTGCTTCTTTAATGGCCTCTGTAAAGGTAGGATGTGCATGAGACATTCGTGAAACATCCTCGGCACTAGCTCTGTATTCCATAGCTACTACTGCTTCTGCAATCATATCGGCTGCACGAGCCCCTACCATATGAACTCCTAATATTTCATCGGTATTTTGATCGGCAAGTATCTTTACAAAACCGTCTAAATCCATACTAGCTCTACTTCTCCCTAGTGCACGCATTGGAAACTGTCCAACTTTGTATGCTACTCCCGCTTCCTTAAGTTGTTCTTCGGTTTTACCAACCGCTGCTACTTCTGGCCAGGTATAAACTACTCCTGGTATTAAATTATAGTCTATATGTGGTTTCTGTCCGGCAATTGTTTCGGCTACAAAAACACCCTCTTCTTCTGCTTTATGCGCCAACATTGCTCCTTTAATTACGTCTCCAATCGCATAAATGTTTGATGCAGACGTTTGCAAATGGTCGTTTACTTCTACTTGTCCTCTATCATTCATATTGACACCCGCCGCTTCTGCATTCAGTCCATCTGTATATGGGCGTCTACCAACAGCTACCAGACAATAGTCTCCTCTAAATTCTACTTCTTCTCCTTTTTTGTTATCGGCTTTTACAATTACTTCATCTCCTACTCTTTCAACCGATTTAACTTTGTGAGAAACATTCATTTTAAATTTCTGTTTCTTCAAAACTTTATTAAGCTCTTTAGACAAACCTGCATCCATGGTAGGAATAATTCTGTCCATATATTCTACAACAGATACCTCTGCGCCTAATCTTTTATATACTTGACCAAGTTCTAAACCAATAACACCGCCTCCAATCACGATCATATGTTTTGGTATTTCCTTTAGTTTTAAAGCTTCTGTAGAAGTGATAATTCGCTCCTTATCTATAGTAATAAACGGCAAACTTGAAGGCTTGCTACCCGTTGCGATAATTGAATGTTTTGCTTCTATTTCTATGGTCTCTTCTCCAGCAATACTTATATGGGTTGCATCTTTAAAACTCCCTAAACCGTGATACACGTCTACATTATTTTTTTTCATCAAGAAATCAATACCTCCAGTGGTTTGGTCTACCACTGCCTGCTTACGTGCAATCATTTTTTCTAGGTTCACCTTGATATCTCCTGGAATTTCAATTCCATGTTCTTCAAAGTGCTTAACAGCATCTTCATAATGATGTGAAGAATCTAGTAAAGCTTTACTTGGAATACATCCAACATTTAAACAAGTTCCGCCTAGTGTTGCGTACTTCTCTATTAACGCTGTTTTCATTCCCAATTGAGCACAACGAATTGCGGCTACATATCCTCCAGGACCTGAACCAATAATTGCTACATCGTATGAATTCATAGTAAAATTTTTGTAGTGAATTTTATTAAAATCGACTACAAAAGTACGACTATTTTGTAGTTAGACAATGCTAACTTTAATAATTAAAATTATAGGAAAATAACCATCGCTTATGATACTTTTTTAGCAACTAATACAAGGTCAGGTTCAATAATGGTTAATGATGTAACCGTATCATTTTCTAGTTGAAAAGTAATCTTTACAGACGGCACTCCGTTGTACATAAACTCGTTATTACCAATTTTATGCAGCCCTCCTCCAGATTTCCCCAATTTACCTAAAGACAGCATCTTACGCATGTTTTCTTTAACTGTAAATCCATCCTTTTCACCATCTCCATACTTGTAGTCTCCAAGGTAGTTATCCTTAGGTTCTTTCATTTCCATATATTTCGCCCCGCCAGCATTTCCAAGCTTTTCTAAATAGTCGATTAATTTTTCAGATTCAAAAATTTGATCGGCGCTCATTTTATCTCTCATACGCAGTCCAAACTTGGCATGGTCTAAAAGACTAATTCCATGAGGTCCCATAGTTTGTTGAATATTAGGAGACAGTTCAATCATACCTTTTACAATATTAAATGCTCCTAGCATAGCATAGGTGAACATGGTTGGACGCGCACCTTTACTTATTAAATAGTTCACAATATCTCTTCTACCCACATGCGAAGCCGCGCCTATAGCCGATTCCCAATCACCAAAACTCCAATCCCAGCTGGCTCTGGCAAGTTCTGTTCGTTTATCAACTAGTTTTTTGACCGTTTCAATATCAAAATGCGATTTGCCTACAACTTCATTAACGATTGCATCATCAATAGATGGATACCTAGACGCTAATTTATGCTCTTTATTGGTACTCAGAATACTATTATTATTTGCATAAGTAATGTTTGGAATTGCCGTTGCTAACAGACCAAAAACCGAACTTTTTACCATCGTCCGCCTTGATAAATATGGTTT
>CAZAPO010000099.1:0-16320 GCA_964487005.1 uncultured Flavobacteriaceae bacterium | reverse complement strand
GAAGGTTCGCCACTCATAGTAATTTCAGAGCAGCTACAGGCCAAGGTTGCCTCTAAACTTAATATTCCCATTGCTCTTGGGATGCGTTACGGAAGTATGAGCATTGATAAAGGTTTAAACGAGTTAGTAAGTAAGGGGGTTGAGGAGGTTTTGTTAATACCATTGTATCCACAATTTGCCATGGCAACAACAGAAACAATCACGGTATTGGCTGATGAGCTATTACAACAAAAGTTTCCAGACCTAAAAATAACATCCTTACCAGCATTTTATAATAAGGAGGCTTATATTGAGGTGCTTTCAAGGTCAATAGAAGAAAGTATACAGAATAAAGATTTCGACCATTTATTATTCTCGTATCACGGCGTTCCAGAACGACATATTAAAAAGCGAGACATTACAAAATCTCATTGTAAAATTGATGGTAAATGTTGTGTTACATCATCAAAAGCACATGAGTTTTGTTATAGACATCAATGTTATGAGGTAACACGTTTGGTGGCAGAAAAACTTAATTTGAAGGAAGGAACATTTTCAACTTCATTTCAATCAAGGTTAGGTTTTGATCCATGGTTGCAACCGTATACAGATAGAACCATTGAACGACTGGGTAAAGAAGGGACAAAGAAAATGTTTATAGTAACTCCCGCTTTTGTGAGTGATTGTTTAGAAACACTTGAAGAAATTGCCATGGAAGGGAAAGAAATCTTTGAAGAGGTTGGTGGAGAAGAATTTACAACCATTCCATGCCTGAACGATAGAGATGACTGGGCGTCATTGTTAGCAAAATGGATTAAAGATTGGGAAGTTAATAGTTAAAATTGGGTGTAACTAAGAATTAAAATAATTTTAATTCTTACATTAGTTTCTTATAACCAAACCAATACATTGACATGCGAATTTCTACCCTATTTATAGCAATAGGTCTATTGCTATTTAATTATTCCCCAACACAAGGACAAAACATTTCAGAAGATCAATACAAGTCTTTAGAATATAGACAAATTGGTCCGTTTAGAGGAGGTCGTAGTGCTGCCGTTACTGGAGTACCTGGACAGCCAAACCTCTATTATTTTGGAGCCACTGGAGGTGGTATTTGGAGAACTACTAATGGAGGTCGCCAATGGGAAAATATTTCAGATGGATTCTTTGGCGGAAGTATAGGCGCCATAACTGTTTCAAAAAGTGATCCAAATGTAATTTACGTTGGTGGAGGTGAAAAAACAGTAAGGGGTAATGTATCTTCAGGATATGGTATCTGGAAAAGTGTAGATGCTGGTAAGACATGGACCTCATTGGGTCTTAATAAGTCGAGACATGTTCCACGAATCGCGGTGCACCCTACCAATTCAGATATAGTGTATGCTGGTGTTATGGGTAATTTATATAAACCTACGCAAGAAAGAGGAGTTTACAAAAGTACCGATGGTGGTAAGACGTGGCGTAAAACATTATTCGCCAATGAACATGCAGGAGTTGTAGATCTTCAAATAGACCCAACAAATCCAAGAATAATCTATGCTTCAACCTGGAGAATTAATAGAACACCTTACAGCCTTAACTCAGGAGGTGAAGGTTCGGCATTATGGAAAAGTACAGATAGCGGTGAGACCTGGACAGAAATATCAAAAAATAAAGGTTTTCCAACAGATACTTTAGGAATCATTGGGGTAAGCGTATCGCCAGTTAACAACCAAAGAGTATGGGCTATAGTTGAAAACAAAGACAAAGGAGGGCTATACAGAAGTAACGATGGTGGTGCCACATGGACCTATGTAAATAGTGATAGAAATTTACGCCAAAGAGCATGGTATTATACCAGAGTATATGCCGACACTAAAGATGTGGATAAATTATATGTTTTAAACGTACGCTATCATAAAAGTACCGATGGAGGTAAAACGTTTAGTTCACATGGAGCACCACATGGTGATCACCATGATCTTTGGATCGCTCCAGAAAACCCAGATAGAATGGTGATTGGAGATGATGGAGGAGCACAAGTAACATATGATGGTGGTGAAACGTGGAGTACATATCACAATCAACCAACAGCACAATTTTATCGTGTTACAACAGACAACCATTTTC
Organism: uncultured Flavobacteriaceae bacterium; assembly: GCA_964487005.1. GTDB lineage: Bacteria > Bacteroidota > Bacteroidia > Flavobacteriales > Flavobacteriaceae > CAZAPO01. The sequence goes on along the minus strand of CAZAPO010000099.1, from coordinate 14,229 downwards.
CGTATAGAATCTACGCAGCACAACAAGACAATAGCACTGTTAGAATAGCACATAGAACCGACGGGTTTTCAATCTCAGAGGATGACTGGGAAAGTACCGCAGGAGGAGAATCGGCTCACATAGCGGTAGATCCAGAAGATAATGATATAGTTTATGGTGGTAGTTATGATGGTTTTCTAACAAGAGTAAATCATAGAAAAGGAACGGTTCGAGCAATTAATGTTTGGCCAGACAACCCAATGGGACATGGTGCCGAAGGAATGAAGTATCGTTTTCAATGGAACTTCCCTATTATTTTCTCAAAACATAATCCAGACAGACTATATACGTTTTCACAACATGTTCATGTCACAGAAAATGAAGGACAATCTTGGGAAATAATAAGCCCTGATTTAACAAGAAGTGATCCTGAAAAATTGAAATCTTCAGGAGGGCCTATCACGCAAGATAATACCTCTGTAGAGTATTATTGTACGATTTTTGCCGCTCAAGAATCTTCACTGCAAGAAGGATTATTATGGGTTGGAAGTGATGATGGACTTGTTCATGTAACTAGAAATGGTGGACAAACCTGGGATAACGTTACTCCTAAAGGAATGCCAGAATGGATGATGATAAACAGTATAGAACCAAGTGCCTTCGATCCTGCTACTTGCTATATCGCTGGGACAAAATATAAAACAGGTGACTTTGCTCCTTACCTATATAAAACGAGTGATTACGGTAAGACTTGGACCAAAATTACCAATGGTATTAACGCCGAACACTTTACAAGAGTTTTAAGAGAAGACCCTAATCAAAAAGGTTTGTTATATGCAGGAACAGAAACAGGAATGTATGTTTCATTTAATGACGGTAAGAATTGGAAACCATTTCAATTAAACTTACCAATAGTTCCAATCACCGATTTAACATTAAAGGATAATAGTTTAATAGTTGCCACACAGGGAAGAAGCCTTTGGATGATTGATGATCTTACAGTTATTCATCAGTTATATACTGCAGATAAAAGTAAAAACATCTTATTCAAACCAAAAGACACTTATCGTATGAGAGGTAATGGTAGAAGTGGAAGTTTAACAACAGGAACAAACCTTCAAAGTGGTGTAATTACCTATTTCAACCTTAATAACTATAACGAAAAGGACGAAGTATCATTAACCTATTTTGATACAAAAGGAGATACCATAAAAACCTTTAGTACTAAGGATAAAAAGAATAATCTTAAAGTTAAAAAAGGAACAAATAAGTATGTCTGGAATATGATTTATGACGGTGCCGAGCGCTTACCTGGAATGATTTTATGGTGGGCAAGTTTAACTGGACCTAGAGCAATTCCAGGAGATTATAAAGTTAGTTTAAACGTTAATGGAGAGGTTACAAGTCAGCCATTTACAATTCTTGCAGATCCAAGGGCCGAAAGTACTTTAGCAGATATGCAACAACAGTTTGAATTCATTAAAGATGTGAATGAAACAATGGACAATGCACATAAATCAATAAAGAAAATTAGAGCAATAAATGGAAAGCTAGAGGCCTTTATGAAGCAATATAAAGGAGATGACAATGTGAAGGACTTAGTTGAAAAAGCAAAGAATCTAAAAGAGCAATTCTCTGAGATAGAAAAGGCATTGTATCAAACAAAAAACCGAAGTGGTCAAGATCCATTAAATTTCCCAATTAGATTAACCAATAAATTGGGACATCTTAATTCGTTAGTTAGCATGGGAGACTTCGCGCCTACGGCACAAGATATTGCAGTAAAAAATGAGCTAAGTAAGAAAATTAATGACGAATTAGCTAAGTTTAATAACTTAATTGATCAGGAAATTAAAGCCTTTAATGCAGCCTTTAATAGCAAACAATTAAATTACTTGTTTATTGAAGATTAATGGATTTATATAATTATGTAAAAGCGCTTCATTTAATTTTTGTAATAACCTGGTTTGCCGGCTTATTCTACATTCCTAGGTTGTTTATCTACCAAATAGAGGCATTTTACAAACCCACTCCCGAAAAGGAGATTTTAGGAAAACAATTAAAACTGATGGCCAAGAGGTTATGGAATATCATAACCTGGCCATCGGCTATTTTAGCTACCATATTTGCCATTTGGTTGCTTTTCCTTATTCCAGCATGGCTTGGTCAAGGGTGGATGCACATTAAATTGCTTTTCGTTGTTCTATTGTTTCTGTATCACTTCAAAACCCATCAGATATTTAAACAATTACAAAATGACGATGTTAGATACACATCTAAATTTATGCGGATGTGGAATGAAGTTACTACAATTATATTATTCGCGATTGTCTTTTTGGTAATATTGAAAGACAGCTTAAATTGGATTTATGGAGTTATTGGTATTATTGTTCTAGCAATCTTGTTAATGCTTGGGATTAAATGGTATAAGAAAGTTAGAGAAAAGAATCCAGAAGCTTGAAAACACTAAAAATAGCAAGCTCCAAAATTCAAGTTCTAATCAATATAACTACTTTTTATTTGTTTTTAAATCACGCTTAGCGTGTTTGGTTTGATTATTGTTATAATTTGCAATAAATTTATTTAATGGCGTCTAAAAGACTTTCATTACGCTCGCGTATTTTTATTTATATGATTCTCCTAGTGGTGGTGGCTTCAGTCCTTATCGCTGGAGTTACCCTGTACCAGTACAATGAGCAATCAAAAGATTATCATAAAGAACGCCTGGAACGAAAGGAACGACAGATTTTGTCAAGCATGGATTATGTCCTTAGAGAGACCACCTATGAACGAAGCACAGAAAGATTAGGACTAATATTTAAAGACAAGATTTATGAAATTGCCGATAATTTAAACGTAGACTTTAATTTATACGACCTTCAAGGGACCTTAGTTAAAAGCTCAAAGGCAAGCATAGAAAACGATACAATCTCACGATGTCTATCACCAGATATACTCAATCAACTAAATCATAGTGTAAGTAAACGATATGTAGAAAAGAATGAAGTACTTGGAGGTGATTACCAATCGTCGTATATATTATTTTCAGATTACAATGCCAATCCTTTAGGGATACTCCATGTGCCTTATTTTGAAGACGACTCTTTCAATGATGCAGAATTAAGGGAGTTTTTAGTGAGGCTTGGTTACGCTTATTTTGTGATGCTGTTAGTAGCTATCTCTTTTGCGTTTTTTGTTTCGAGATATATAACAAGGTCGCTAAAAACTATAAGTGATAAAATGCAAGAAACGCGTCTTGAAAAACGCAATAAGAAAATTGAATTAAAAGGCGCAGGAGAAGAGGTTTCTAAATTAGTTGAATCGTATAACGGTATGATCGACGAGTTGGAAGAAAGTGCGGTAAAACTGGCAACGAGTGAGCGAGAGCAGGCATGGAGAGAGATGGCAAAACAGGTAGCGCATGAAATAAAGAACCCGTTAACACCTATGCGATTAAGCGTTCAAAGTTTCCAACGTAAGTTTGATCCTAACGATCCTGAGGTTAATAATAAGGTTGAAGAATACTCTAAAACCTTAATACAACAAATAGACACTATGAGTTCTATAGCCTCGGCATTTTCAAATTTTGCGAAAATGCCTGCACAAAAAAACGAACAATTAAATGTGGTTGAGGTTATAGAATTGGCGCTAGATATTTTTGCAGAAAACAATATTTCTTTTACTTCTGAGGGTAAAGAAATTATAGCAACCTTTGATAGAACACAGCTCATTCGAGTTGTAACTAACCTAGTTAAAAATGCTGTTCAAGCGGTTCCTTCAGATAGAGTTCCCGAAATTAAAGTTCATGTTTATCAGGACAATGAAAATGTATTATTTACCGTTAGTGACAATGGCAATGGTGTTTCTGAAGAAAATAAATTGAAGGTTTTTGAACCTAAATTTACCACTAAAACTAGTGGGATGGGCTTGGGATTGCCAATGATTAAAAATATTGTGGAAACCTATAATGGAAGTATTACATTTGTATCAGAAGAATTTGTAGGCTCAACATTTAAGGTGAGTTTCCCAAAACAATAGCAAATGTCATACAGTAATATTCTCGTTGAAGATCAAGACAAGATCACTACAATTACCATTAATCGTCCAAAGAAATTAAACGCGTTAAATAAAGAAACCATAAGTGAGCTTCATGAGGCTTTAAAAACAGCAAATGAAGATGCACAAATAAAGGTAATTATAATAACGGGTAGCGGTGAAAAGGCCTTTGTAGCAGGAGCTGACATTAGTGAATTTGCCGATTATGATGTAGCACAAGGATCAAAACTAGCTGCTCAAGGACAACGACTTTTATTTGATTATATAGAAAACTTATCTACTCCAGTAATTGCAGCAGTAAATGGCTTTGCACTAGGTGGTGGGCTAGAATTAGCTATGTCTTGTCACTTTAGAATAGCGAGTACAAATGCCAAAATGGGATTGCCAGAAGTTTCACTTGGAGTCATCCCTGGTTATGGAGGTACCCAACGTTTGCCTCAGTTAGTTGGTAAAGGGCGCGCCATGGAAATGATTATGACAGCAGGAATGATTGATGCTAATCAGGCCTTAAGTTATGGTTTGGTAAATCATGTAAAAGTTCAAGAAGAGTTGCTTACTTTTTGTGAAAAAATAGCACATAAAATCTCTGGAAATTCTTCGGTAGCAATAAGTGCAGCTATAAAAGCCATTAATGCCGGTTTTAAGGATGGAACAAACGGATATCAAACCGAAATTGAACAATTTGGTGAATGTTTTGGTACCGAGGATTTTGAAGAAGGTACTACAGCTTTCCTCGAAAAAAGAAAGGCAGACTTCCCAGGCAGATAGCAATTAATAGCTAATAATAGCAATTAGAGTTATAACAAGCTATACCCATAAAAACTCCATTTTTTATGGTCATTTAACTTCCCAGCCTTTTCTATAATTTCTCGTTACCCAATCGTTAGCCTTATCGTAATTGGTTACTTTCATTTTTTCACCGTCCCACAATAATTTTCTTCTACCAGGGAAATCAAAAGGAGCCCAATCTGTTGGTTTTTTACCTTCCTGAAGCACCTTGTATTGGAATGATTTAATAGCCAAATTCCCCATTAAAACGGCCTCTGTTAGTGGTCCAGCATATGAGAATGGAGATGAGGTTTTTATACCATCTAAAATTCCTTCAACCCAATTATTAGCATGACCATTAAAACCATTTTTAATTCTAGTTAATGTTGGTTCTGGTTTTTGAAAATATTGCATTGTCTTGGTTGGGAGTAATCTCGGATTTCTAGAATAGGTGTCAGTAACCAAAATACCTTTCGTACCATAGAATACACTTCCTCCTCCCCAATCGCCAATCATTTCTCCATCGTTCAATTCGTCTGGAAGGTCGGGCATGATTCCACCGTCATACCAATTTAAATCAACCTTACCATGTTTCTCAGAATCAAATTTTAAACGTACGATCGAAGACGGAGGGCAGGCACTAGAATAGTTTGCCTCTACAAAATCACCAGCCCATACTGTGGTGCAACTAGCCTCTGCTTCATACGGATGCCCTAATCCTAAAGTCCTAAAAGGAGTTTCTAAAATATGACATCCCATATCTCCTAGGGCGCCAGTTCCAAAGTCCCACCAACCACGCCATTTAAAAGGTAAATATGCAGAGTGATATGCTCTCTCTTGAGCTGGGCCCAACCACAAATCCCAATCTAAATTTTTAGGGACAGGTTCACCGCTATTAATATCCCTTAATCCCTGAGGCCAAACAGGGCGATTGGTCCAGCAATTAACTTTATGTACCTTACCTATAATACCAGTGTCAAGCCATTCTCGTGTTTCACGTTGTCCATCTGAGGAACTACCTTGATTTCCCATTTGAGTAACGATACCCATTTCTTCGGCAACTTGAGCCATGATTCTTGCCTCTCTAATATTATGCGTTAGAGGTTTTTCAACATAAGCATGTTTTTTAGCGCGCATAAAAGGTAATGCTATCACAGCATGTGTATGATCAGGAGTACCCACTGTAAAGGCATCAATTTCATCAATATGTTTATCGTAAAGTTTTCTAAAATCTCTATATTTTTTTGCCTTAGGGAATTTTTTATAGGATCCGGCTGCTCTTTGGTCATCAACATCACAAAGTGCCACAAACTTAACTCGTTTTGTAGCATCTAATTCATTAACAATTCCTGCACCACGCCCACCAACTCCAATACTGGCAACATATAAGGTATCACTAGGCGGAATATGATTCCCTCCTAATACATAACTTGGTACAATAGTAAATGCTGCCGAAGCGCCAGCTGTTTTTTTGATGAACTTTCTTCTATTCATTATTGAAAATTGGTTAAAGTGTGAGGTTCAATTTACAAAAAATTATCAGCAAAAAAAGTACTACTAATTCTAAAAAATAGTAACTTGAAGGTGAGTTATTCACAACCACTTTTATGCTATTTTTATGAACACCAAATCTGTCATTAAGGGACGTGGTGCCCAACTTAATACACCCAATCGTTTCCTTGAATTACAACATGAAATCAGGGAAGATTTTTTAGAATTTTGCCATAAAGAAGGAGAACTTGCCGATAAGAATAAAACCAAGTATTTGGAGGTTTTCCCTAAAACCATTGTCAATAAAGTTAGTAGTCCAGATGTTGGAATGATGTATTCAATGAATCCGTATCAAGGGTGTGAACATGGATGCATTTATTGTTATGCTAGAAACAGCCATGAGTATTGGGGCTATAGTCCAGGTCTTGATTTTGAACGCAAAATTCTCGTGAAGAAAAAGGCTCCAGAGTTGCTTGAAAGTCTATTAAAGAAAAAAACTTGGAAGGCACACCCAATTGTGTTGTCAGGGAACACAGATTGCTACCAACCTGCTGAGAAAAATTATAAAATAACCCGAAGACTATTGGAGGTGTTTTTAAAATATAGACACCCTGTAGGTATTATAACCAAAAATTCTTTAGTTGTTAGAGATATCGATATTTTAAAGGAACTAGCCAAGTATGATCTTATTGGCGTTAATATTTCAATAACGTCATTATCAGAACGTACGCGACGTGTTTTAGAGCCTAGAACCGCTACTATCAAACGACGGTTTGAAACTGTAAAAAAGCTTAGTGATCATGGAATACCAGTAAACGTAATGATGGCTCCAATAATTCCATCAATAAATAGCCATGAAATATTGCCATTAGCAAAGATGGCTTCGGACAGTGGGGCCTTGTCTATTGCCCATACTTTAATAAGATTGAACGGAGCCATAGGTGAAATCTTTTCAGATTGGATTAAAAAAACACTACCTGACAAGGCTGATAAGGTATTGAATCAAATTAAAAGTTGTCATGGAGGTCAATTAAACGATAGCAGGTTTGGTACAAGAATGCGCGGTGATGGACATATTGCACAGCAAATTCATGATCTGGTTAAATTAGGGAGAAGTCAATATTTTAAAGACAAAAAAATGCCAAAGTTAAACACCTCACTTCATGAGCAGTACAAAACGGGTCAGTTAAAACTTTTCTAAAAATGAAAAGAGGAGCTCATGCTCCTCTTTAATTATTTCTTTAATTTAAATTATTAGTAAATAGTAACACCAAGTGATGATTGGTAATGATAATAACAATGCCAAATAGTAGATGATGGTATTTGAGTTTCTTTTAATTTTCATGTGTGTTTGTTTAAGAAAAAAGAGTAAGGGGAAGTATCTAATTAACTTACCCCTTAACTCTAAATAATTGAATACTAACTAAAAACTAACTTTTCTTTTTAATTTCCTAATGTGATGCGTTCGCTAAATCTTCGATCTCCAACTTTTATTCTAAATACAACGCCATCTTCCTTTATTTGTGACATGTTAAAAATGCGATTAACTTCACTTTTTTTTGTGATTTTCTCGCTGTATAGAAGTCGATCTTTGTTATCATAAATCCTTACTTCAAAAGGGTCGTTATTTAAAGTTGTGCATGATAAGGTAACCTTATCATTTATTGGAGTAAGTATTGGTTTGAAGATTGTATGTGATGTAGCTTCATTAAATACTACCATTCCTTCAGTTACGCGAAATGGTTTTATTTGAATGGTGCGATCTTCGTGAACCTCAAAGCGATAAGCTCCATCAGGAAGTGTTGTAAAGTCGAATGATTTTATAAATTGTCCTGTTGCCTCGACATTAAATTTAAACAGTAAATAGTCCTCAGTATCTTTAATGAAGATTTGGGCACCCTCTCGTACAAATCCAAACTCTACAACTGTAGCATCAGACCTTTTGTCTGTAACCGTCGCATTCGCACTCAATGTTCCAAACAGTAGTGCAAAAATTGTTGCTTTTCTTAAAATGTTTTTCATGACTTGATAAATTAAGTTCTCTGGGGACAAAATTAAGATGGAAGTCAAATTTTGAAAACAACAGAATTGGCTAATACATGTGCTATTTTATCGGTTAATTTAAAGTTAAGACAATGTAAAGTTAATATAGCATATAAAATGGTTAAATTTGCAGATATTATGCGTATTAAATGTGATTAATTTTGTAAAAAAGAACCTATGTTAACTAGAAAACCTGCTTTAGAAAAAGTGACCCCAGGCTTTGGAGAATCTATTAAAGTAAGATATCAGCAGGAAAGCATGAACGTTCGTAATGCGTTTTGGCATTTTCATCCAGAAGTAGAGTTAGTTTATGTCAATAAAGGAAATGGGAAAAGACATATAGGGAATCATCTGTCCTATTTCAATAACAGCATGCTCGTATTAATAGGATCAAATCTCGCTCACAATGGTTTTACCAATAGATTAACAGCGAAAGGCACCGAAACCTTGGTTCAATTTGACCCGAAGATTTTTGGTGAAACCTTTGCTGGATTGCCTGAAATGAAAGAGATAACCCTCCTATTAGAACGCGCCAAAAAAGGAGTTCTTTTTAAACCAGAAACTAAGAAAAGAATAGGCCCAACCATAGAATCCTTGCATACCCTAAGTCCATTTAATAGAATCGTTACCCTTTTAGAGATTTTACATGATTTAGCCCTGGCCGAAGATTATGAACTGCTTAATGGAGATGGATTTGCCTTTGAAACCGGTGCACACGATAACGAAAAAATAGAGGTGATATACAAGTATATAAATGCTAATTTTCAAAGACACATTTCACTAGATGAGATTGCCGATGAGGTAAGCATGACCGTACCTGCCTTTTGTAGATACTTTAAAAAAGTAACCGGGAAGACCTTTACCAAATTGGTGAATGAATATCGTGTGGTACATGCCACCAAGTTGCTTACAGAGAGCCAGCAGAGTATTACAGATATTTGCTTTGATTGTGGCTTTAATAATTTTTCGCATTTCAATAAGCTCTTTAAAGAGTTTACTGGGAAAAGCCCATCAAAGTATAGAGGAGAAGTAAAACGAATAATTCAATAACAAAATGAAAAGCTTGCTAGAGGCCATTACCTATTATAGTGATAGAAAAGAGGAAATTATGAAAAAGGTCAATACCAATAAAGACTTGTCTGCCGATATGATTATTGAATATGGTAACGAACTGTCAATATTAGAGTATAAGTTGACTGCACTTGAAATTGCTATTGAGAATTAAGGTCCAGAACTTTTTCAAAAACAATTTTAGTCTGTCCAGAATCGTTGGTATAAACCTGTATAACATCAAATCCGTTCTTTAAGTTTAAGATCATCATAGGCTTAAAGCTATTCATAGATTTGGTTCGTAACTTTTTGTATCCCTTTTCTTTAATAATTTCTTCTTGTTTGCCAGCTAATTTTTTAGCTATCCCTCGACGTCTATATTTAGGCAATATCCCGCCAACCCAACTATAAAAAGTGTTGTCGTTGTACTTATATCCAATTTTAAAACCTACCAGTTTGTCTTTGCTATGACATAGAATTATTAGCAAATCTTCTTTTTCGTGTATACGAGATGTGAAAAACTCAAGTTTGTAGTCTTCAAAAATAGCCTTATAAACTACTAAAATCTCGTCGAGCATTTCAGCAGAAGGCTGTCCTTTAATTACCGTATATGAGCACTCATTTTTTTCCATCCCACTCTGCATAGAATTGATCTAGAAATTTAAGCATATAGGCATGCCTTTCGGCAGCAATTCGTTTACCAGTTCTGGTATTCATCTTGTCTTTTAAAAGTAAGAGTTTTTCATAAAAATGGTTGATCGTAGGCGCTTCAGACTTTTTATACTCCTCTTTAGTCATGTTTAAATTAGGCTTAATGTCTGGGTCAAAAAGTTTTCGGTCTTTATAACCACCATAATTAAAACATCGTGCAATACCAATAGCGCCAATCGCATCGAGTCTATCAGCATCCTGGACTACAGCTAATTCGTTAGAGTTAAATCTGTCACCTTGCTCAAGCGATTTTTTAAATGAGATATTCTCAATGATGTTTACAACATGTTCAATAACCATGCTGTCTACATTATGCTTAAATAGAAACTCTCGTGCAACACGCGGCCCTATAGTTTCATCACCATCATGAAACTTACTATCGGCAATATCATGCAATAGGGCACCCAAAGCAACAACAATTTTGTCAACGCGCTCATCTTTACTTATAAGAACGGCATTATTATATACTCTAAGGGTATGAAACCAGTCATGGCCACCTTCGGCATTTTCAAGCTGTGATTTTACAAAATCTTTGGTTATGGTGATTAATTCGTTCTCAGTCATGAACTAAAGCATTGGTAATTTGTTCTTCGGTAATTCTAATAATTTCGTTTGGGTCGTAGTCGCTTACTTTCAATGGCTTATGAACCGTAAATCTTATTCGACTCCCAACACCCAATGGAAATTGCCCATATCTAACCATTTTCCATGAGTTATTAATGGTTAAAGGTACAACATAAGCATTTGGAATATGCTTCATTAACGAGATTAGTCCTTTAGTTTTAAAAGGTTTTGGGTACCCATCACGACTGCGCGTGCCTTCAGGGAAAATTACAGCCGCCCAGTTGTGTTTTTTTACGCGTAGGGAGAAATCTTCAATAGCCTGGATAGATTCTCTAGGTTTTTTTCTATCAATTAGTACAGATCCACCATGGCGTAAATTATAAGAAACACTAGGGATGCCCTTACCTAATTCTTTTTTACTGATAAATTTTGGATGGTGTTTTCTAAAATACCAAAGAATGGGTGGGATATCATACATACTTTGATGGTTAGCAACAATGATGAGTGGAACACCCTTAGGAATAACTAACTTGTTAGTAAATGAATAAGTAGTTGCTAAAATGTTAGTGCACCTCATTAGCCAGAACTGTAACCAGATGACTGAAGTTTTGTGAGCTTTATACCCTAAAACATTAAAACAGAACCATTGAATTGGATGAAATATGAGTAATGTCAACCCAAAAAAGACAAAGAAAATAAGTGTAAGAGGGTAAGCCAGAAGCTTTGCCATTATTAAAGCATTTATGAATTCCCAAAAATATGGAATCTTTAATGAATTGTACTAGTTAACAATTGTACAATTTCCGTCTTCACAGCTTAATTCATTAGGAGGAATAACAAAACTACAATCAGAAATGGCCTCGCAGTTATTATTGAATGCCTCCTCAATGTTATTATAATTGGTAACCAGAGACTCTAAATATTCTGTATCAATGGAGGTCGAGTATACCAAGTAAGACCATGGTCCACCACAGGGTTTGCTGCCAAAAGCAATGGCTCGGCATTCAGTGGCTTCGGTGCAACTGCTAGTAGCAATAAGCGCATCTATTTCAAGTTTTATAGATTCCATTTCTTCTAAATAATCATCACAAGTATAGGGGTCATCTTCTACACACATGGTAGCCGAAAGTAGTAATAGAAAGGAAAATAGGAACAGGAACTTGACTTGCAGCTTCATAGACTTCTTTTTTCAGTTAGATGCATTATTTTCTAATACGTTGCGTCTAGAAATAAAAAAACCACGCTTTTGCGTGGTTTAGTACGTAAGATTATTGTTTAACAATGCTCATTATAAGCATCAATCAAGTTTTCGGCAATAAGCTCTGCAGGACGCCCCTCAATATGATGACGTTCTAACATATGCACCAATTCACCATCCTTAAACAAAGCCATACTTGGCGAGCTAGGTGGGAATGGAATCATATAAGCACGGGCCTTATCGGTAGCCTCTCTATCAACACCAGCAAAAACAGTAGCTAGGTTGTCTGGACGTTTAACATTTTGTAAACTCATAATAGCACCAGGACGCGCGTTGGCAGCGGCACAACCGCAAACCGAATTTACAACTACTAAAGTTGTTCCTTCTTTACTAATTACTGCGTCTACAGCTTCTGATGTGTGTAATTCTTCAAAACCTACTTGAGTTAAATGCTCACGCATAGGTTTAACTAATTCTGCTGGATACATATCTAGATTTTTTTATTTAAAATTATTAGATCACAAAGATACCAATTGTGTAACAAATCTGCTTATTGGTCAACTAACAAATATTATATTTGACGATAAATAAAACTTATACCTTACATGAGTATATCAAAATGGATTGGAGCCTCATTAGGATGGTCGTTTGGAGGACCCATTGGAGCGATTATTGGCTTAGCATTAGGAGGCATTGTTGATGCCATGTCTAATGGTAATGGAAGTCCATTATTAGGGGAAACACAAACGCGTAGACGTAGACCTAGACCAGGCGGCAGACAATCAACCTACAGATCAAGACCACGACAACGACCTCAAACGCAATCGGGTGATTTTGAAGTAAGTTTACTCATCTTAGCTTCCATTGTCATAAAAGCAGATGGCAATCAAGATAAAAGAGAGTTAGATTATGTACGCCAGCAATTTGTAAATATGTATGGTAAAACCAGAGCCAATCATGCGTTTAAGCTTTTTAAGAATATAAATAAGCAACAAAACATTTCAAAACGGCAGGTTTGTATGCAGATCAAACAAATGATGGATCATCCATCACGTTTGCAATTGCTCCATTTCTTGTTTGGCATTGCTAAAGCCGATGGGCATGTAACCGAGGTAGAAATGCGTGAAATCTATACCATGTCTGGTTATTTAGGCATTAGCTCAAAAGACTTTGAGAGTATCAAAGCCATGTTTTATAACAGCTCAGAAAATGCGTATAAGGTATTAGAAATTGATAAAAATGCTACAGACGATGAGGTAAAAAAGGCCTACAGAAAAATGGCTAAGAAATACCATCCAGACCGTGTTGCTCACCTTGGGGAAGAGCATCAAGAAGGTGCCGAAGAAAAATTTAGACAGGTTCAACAGGCCTACGAACATATTCAGAAAGAACGCGGGTTTTAAGATTAATATTCGAGCGAAAGTTAAAAGCTGATAGGATTTTTAAAACGACCTTACCCTTAATCCCAAAAACACCATTCTAGGAGTGGCTGGGCCATATACATAATTACTATCTCTGTTCTTTCCAGTGTCAAAATCGTCTTGATAGGCATTGAATAGGTTCTTGATTCCTCCAGATAATTCTAGCCCCGAATTCCATTTGTCAATATTGAAGGTATAACTTGTCTTGAACCCAAGTTCATGAAACGCATTTGATTCTACAAAAACATCTGTAGTTTGCTCAGGTGCTCCTGCAAAATGAGCAATGGTCATACTACCAGTATAAACGTAGTTTATGGTGGTGTTAAACTTTTGGTTAGGCATAAAAGATAGTGTTGCAAATCCATAATTATCAGGAGTACGTAAAAATCGTCTTAGCGCTGGAAGTCCGTCAATGGTGGTTACAGCGCTATCATATCTACTGGTTTGAAAGTTAAAACCAGCTTCCAACTGAAGCTTTTTATTATAATTAGCGCGCGCTTCAAATGTAATACCCTTAACAGTGGCGCCATCACCATTTTGTTTTTCAAACAACTCACCAAAACTGTCTTCTCCTAAAGGAGCAAGGAAAAAGGCATCGTTTAATTGGGTATAAAACCCTTCTAGTGTAAATCCAAAAATATAACGCTCTGTGGGGCGATCATAGTTTATGGAAGCACTCCAGCTATTAGAACGTTCTTCTTTTAAGTCGGCTGCCAATGAAATTCTAGAAATACCACCACCAGCAAACGCAATATGTAAATCGGTGTCAAATGCTTGAGGAGCTCTAAAACCAGTACTCCATGTAGTGCGAAATTGTAAGTTGTTTTCAGGTTTATACATCAATGAAAAGCGTGGACTAAAAATAACCCGGTCTACTAAATTGTGTTTATCTGCCCTAACACCCGATAGCAAGGTCAATTCTGGAGTGAATTGCCAATCACTTTGAAC
>CAZAPO010000098.1:0-9078 GCA_964487005.1 uncultured Flavobacteriaceae bacterium | reverse complement strand
AAGATTTTTGCTCCATAATATTGTTAAAAACCTCACAAGATTTTGCGAGGTTTTTTTATTTGATGCAACTTGTATTTGCTATATTTGAAATGAACAATTTATAACCAACAGTATGAAATTATTAGAAGGAAAAACAGCTATAGTAACAGGTGGAAGTAGGGGTATAGGAAAAGGTATAGTAAAGGTCTTTGCCGCGCAAGGAGCCAATGTGGCGTTTACGTATAGCTCATCTGCCCAGGCAGCAAAGGAAATTGAAGAGGAGTTAAGCAGTCTAGGCGTAAAAGTAAAAGGATACCAGAGTAATGCAGCAGATTTTGAGCAAGCACAAGAACTTGCTAATGATGTGGTGACAGAATTTGGTAGTATAGATATATTAGTAAACAATGCGGGAATTACGAAAGATAATTTATTGATGTGTATTAGTGAAGAAGATTTTGACCGCGTTATTGAAGTGAATTTGAAATCAGTCTTCAACATGACAAAGGCTGTGCAACGCACCATGCTAAAACAACGTAAAGGATCCATAATTAACATGAGTTCTGTAGTTGGTGTCAAAGGAAACGCTGGGCAAACAAATTATGCTGCTTCAAAAGCTGGAATAATTGGGTTTTCAAAATCAGTAGCATTAGAATTAGGTTCAAGAAACATACGAAGCAATGTAATTGCACCTGGATTTATAGAAACTGAGATGACTGCCAAACTCGATGAAGAGGTAGTAAAGGGCTGGAGAGCGGCTATCCCGTTGAAACGAGGAGGGTCACCAGATGATATTGCCAATGCTTGTGTATTTTTGGCAAGTGATATGTCGGCATATATTACGGGTCAAACCATTAATGTTGACGGTGGAATGTTGACATAAAACATATAAAAACTTATGAAAAAGAGCCTACTTATTTTACTAGCACTCGTCTTATCAGCTAATTTGTATGCTCAAACTACCAATTGGGTTACTGTGAAAGACCTTGAAAGGGGATTTCGTGTAGATTTTCCTTCACAACCAACCTCGCAGACGCAAGTAGTACCGTCAGCTGCTGGAGATTTGCAAATGGAGTCAACGATGCTGGATCTTAGTGCGAATGCAGATGCAGATATTTTGATTTATATGACGGCGTTTACAAAATATCCGAGTGATTATACAGATTATGAAGATGAATCTAACATAGATAAAATGTTAAACGGAACCGTAAATGGCGCTGTTAGCAACGTCAATGGAGAGCTCCTTACAGCAAGTAAATGCGAGTTTAATAATTATAAATGTATGGAGGCCAAAATAGGAATCCAATCAGGGGCATATATAATTCACATGAAGAGTATTTTGGTTGGTAGTGATTTGTATCTGCTACAAACAATTTATGCGAGGGAAGACGATAAAAATGCAAACGATAAGAAGTTTTTTGATTCATTTGAGTTGATCAAAGTAAAGTAAATTGGCCACAAAAACACTAGTATATATAGTCATAGCTGGAGTAGCAGCGCTTTTAGTAGCGCTGTTTCAGTATTTGTATAAAGCTAAAAAACGAAAACTAAATCCAGTTTTTGCGTGTTTACGATTCATCACATTATTTGCAGTAGCATTACTCATCATAAATCCAAAATTTGAAAAGGTTACCCTGCAAAATGAAAAACCAAATTTGGTAGTTGCCGTAGATAATTCAGAGTCTGTTGCGTATTTAGGGCATAGTGAACGTACAAATGCACTCGTTAAAAACATTAAAGAAAACACGCTATTGAACGAGAAATTTGATGTACAATTGTTTTCGTTTGATAGAGCACTTTCACCAATTGATTCACTCGATTTTAGTACATCACAAACAGATCTTGCTACATTATTTAAAGAATTAAAACAGGTTTATAAAGACAAAACGGCACCAACGGTTTTAATTTCAGATGGAAATCAAACACTGGGTAATGATTATCAATTTATAGCCGAGCAGTATGAGCAACCAATTTATCCAGTAATATTGGGTGATACCGTTAAATATTCCGATCTCAAAATTCAACAGTTGAATGTGAATAAATATGCGTATTTAAAAAACCAATTTCCTGTAGAGATTATTGCCGTTTATAATGGCAACAACAATGTTAATAGCCAGCTAACAATAAGTAAAAATGGAGGAGTAGTTTTTCGTAGAAACTTAAATTTTTCTAATGAGAATAACTCCCATACAGTAACAGCTAATTTGCCAGCAAATAGTGTAGGAACGCAAAGTTATGTGGTCTCTATAGCACCACAAAACACCGAAAAAAATAAAACAAATAATGGTAAACCATTTGCAATTGAAGTTATAGATCAAAAAACCTCGATTGCCATTATCAGTGCCATAGCACATCCAGATATTGGTGCAATAAAAAAGTCCATTGAGAGCAGTGAACAAAGATCTGTAGCCATTTTGTCACCAGCAGAATTTATTAATAACCCAAATGAATATCAAGCCGTTATTTTATACCAACCAGTAAGCGCGTTTGAGCCTGTATATGACTATTTAAACTCAAATAACCTAAACAGGTTTACCATTACTGGGTCACATACAGATTGGTATTTTGTAAACAGAATTCAAGATAATTACGATCAAGAAATCACGGGACAATTAGAAGATTACCAAGCTAGCTTAAATAATAATTTTACCACGTTTATTGTAAATGATATTGCTTTTGATGATTTTCCGCCATTACGTACAGAGTTTGGTGAACTAAGTTTTAATATACCTTACGAAACGCTTTGTTATAAACGCATCAATAACAACATAATTGACGAACCCTTAATGGCAACCTTTGAAAACACAAATTACCGTGAGGCCATTTTATTTGGAGAAGGTATGTGGCGTTGGAGAGCACAATCATATTTAAATATGGATTCCTTCCAGGAGTTTGATGATTTTTTTGGCAAAGCTATCCAATACATTACTAGTAATAAAAGAAGAACACGTCTTGTTGTTAATTATGAATCATTCTATAATGGAAGCAGTGATGTTCAAATAACCGCTCAATTCTTTAATAAAAACTATGAGTTTGATAACAAAGCGAGTTTAACCATTTCGCTAAAGAACACGGTTAATCAAGAGATAACAGCCTTTCCGTTTGTACTTAAGCAAAATGCATATGAACTTGATTTAAGCAATTTCCCTGCAGGTGATTACGATTTTACAGTTTCTGCAAATGACGGAGAAGTAGCCTATTCAGGGCACTTAAAAATACTTGACTTTAATGTAGAGGAACAGTTTTTAAATGCTAATGTAACAAAGCTGCAAGACATTGCTACTAATAGTTCAGGAGCCAGTTATTTTATTAATAATCCTCAGTTACTATTTGATAATTTAACCCGTGATCAAAGGTTTGTAACAGTGCAAAGAAGTATCAAAAATGTCGTACCTTTAATAGATATTAAAATCTTATTGGTACTTATTGCATTATGCTTAGCAATAGAGTGGTTTTTAAGAAAATACAACGGACTTATTTAATCATATAACAAATCAAAAAAATGGAAAAATTACCTAAAATTGGATTACCTATTTTATTCTTTGGTATTCTATTACTTATCGGAATTTCAAAATCAGTAGTTACAATCGATTCAGGTTATGCAGGAGTATTATATACACTTGGCAGTGGTGTAGATCCAGAGAGAGCGCCATTGGCAGAGGGGATTAATTTTGTAGCCCCATGGAACTCTGTAATTAAATATGAGGTTAGACAGCAAGAAATACCAGAAAAAATGTCGGTATTATCTTCAAATGGTCTAGATATTCAGTTAGACGCATCAGTACTATATCAGCCAACGTATAACGACCTGAGTAGATTGCATAAAGAGAAGGGTACTAGTTACTTAAATAGGGTGTTACAGCCGGCAGTGAGAAGTGCCGCAAGAAGTGTGGTTGGTAGATATACACGAGAGCAATTATATTCAACCAAAAGAGATGCTATTCAGGAGGAGATCTTTTTAGAGACTAAAAAAATTGTTGAACCGCAATACATTCAACTCAATAGTATATTAATTAGAGATGTTACTTTACCGCCAACAATAAAAGAGGCTATCGAAAGAAAGCTGAAACAAGAACAAGAGTCTTTAGAGTATGAATTCCGCCTCGTGACAGCGCAAAAAGAAGCAGAAAGGCAACGTATAGAAGCACAAGGTAAAGCAGATGCAAACCGCATTTTAAGTGCATCACTAACAGATAAGATTTTGCAGGATAAAGGTATTGAAGCAACCTTAAAATTATCAGAATCTCCTAATAGTAAGGTGGTTGTAATTGGTTCAGGAGATTCAGGGATGCCAATAATATTAGGAAATCAATAAATTAACCACTGAAATTCTAAGAAAATCCTAAAATTTGAGTTTTTTCTCGAAGAGGCTTGGATTTATAAAAAATAATTTCAAATATTTGTAGAGATAATTGAAACAATGAAATTTATTCAAACACATCACCATCATTTTCATACTTGCACTCAAGCGAGCTGAAGATGTATTGAATAAATTCAAGATATATTCTAAAAACCCGTTTGAGCAGATCAAGCGGGTTTTTTTAATTGACCATTGTTAAGATTTGCTCAAACACATTAAAACAAAAATGAGTAAACTAAAAATTGCAGTCCAAAAGTCAGGAAGACTAAACGAAGATTCGTTAAAACTGCTAAAAGAAATTGGAATTTCTA
This sequence comes from uncultured Flavobacteriaceae bacterium, assembly GCA_964487005.1. Taxonomy (GTDB): domain Bacteria; phylum Bacteroidota; class Bacteroidia; order Flavobacteriales; family Flavobacteriaceae; genus CAZAPO01. Next base: position 4,431 of record CAZAPO010000098.1, on the reverse strand, counting down.
TAGATAACGGCAAAGATCAGTTGAAAGCAGCTGCGCGTAATTTTCCAGTAGAAGTATTTTATTTAAGAAATGGAGACATTCCACAATACCTTAGAGATGGTGTTGTTGATGCGGCTATAATTGGCGAGAATGTATTAGTTGAAAAAGGAAATGATATCCCCTTTATTGAGAAACTTGGTTTTTCAAAATGCAGGGTTTCGGTTGCTATACCAAAGTCTTTGGATTATGCTGGAATTCAGGATCTTGAAGGAAAGCAAATAGCAACATCGTACCCAAATACGGTTAATGCCTTTTTGCAGCAAAAAGGTGTTTCAGCAGGATTGCATATTATTAATGGATCGGTGGAGATAGCTCCAAATATTGGTTTAGCCGATGCTATTGTAGATATCGTTTCAAGTGGAAGCACCTTGTTTAAGAATAACTTAAAAGAAGGTGAGGTCATACTTAAGTCAGAAGCAGTATTGGCTGTTTCACCAATGATATCAGAAGAGGTTCAAGAGATTTTAAATAAAATCCAATTTAGAATCCGATCGGTACTAAAGGGGAGAAACTCGAAATATGTATTATTAAATGCACCTAATGATAAATTAGACGATATCATTGCAGTATTACCAGGAATGAAGTCTCCAACGGTATTACCTTTAGCAGAAGAAGGATGGAGCTCGGTTCACTCGGTAATTAGCAAAGATCAGTTTTGGGAGATTATAGATGAACTGAAATTAAAAGGAGCACAAGGAATACTTGTTTGTCCAATAGAAAAAATGGTTATCTAATGGAAAAGATCTTAAACCCAAATAGAGGAGATTGGAAGACGCTATTAGAGCGCCCAACACAATCTGTAGAAGAAATTGAAGAAACGGTTACCGAGATATTTAAAGACGTAGCCCAGCACGGTGATTTTGCAATTTCAAAATACACATCAATTTTTGATGGTGTTGAAATGGATGATTATGTGGTGAGCAATTCAGAAATAGCAGCAGCAGAACATTCGGTTTCTAAAGAATTAAAGGAAGCCATAAAGCAGGCCAGAGCAAATATTAAGAGTTTCCACAAAGCGCAGCAAACCGACCAAGTTCGGGTAGAGACCACCAATGGCGTAGTTTGTTGGCAGGAGAAAAGACCTATAGAACGGGTGGGACTCTATATTCCTGGAGGAACAGCACCTTTATTCTCAACCGTGCTAATGTTGGCAGTACCCGCAAATATTGCTGGCTGCAAAGAAATAATACTATGTACTCCACCAAATAGTAAAGGAGAAGTCGCAAAAGAAATACTATATACGGCGAAGCTATGCGGTGTAACAAGCATTTACAAAGTTGGAGGTATTCAAGCCATTGCAGGTTTGACATTTGGTACCAATACCATTCCTAAAGTTTCAAAAATATTTGGTCCTGGAAACCAGTTTGTAACTGTAGCCAAACAATTAGCGACAAAATTTGGAATTGCCATAGACATGCCGGCAGGACCAAGTGAATTGTTGGTGGTAGCAGATGATACGGCCAATGCAGCTTATGTAGCGTCAGATTTACTAAGCCAAGCAGAACATGGGACAGACAGTCAGGTAATTCTGGTGTCGACATCAGAAAAGTTAATAGCTGCCGTTGAAAAAGAAATAGCATCTCAAATTTCAGTTTTACCACGAAAGAAAATTGCAAAGAAGGCCATTTCAAAATCTAAAATGATATTGGTAGATACTAAGGAAACTGCATTGGCATTAATTAATGAATATGGTCCAGAGCACTTTATTATTTGTAGTGAGAATGAAAGCTTTTATGTTGAAAACGTAAGCAATGCAGGTTCAGTGTTTATTGGAAACTATACTCCAGAAAGTGCAGGAGATTACGCCTCTGGGACCAATCATACCCTACCTACTAATGGCTTTGCAAAAGCCTATTCTGGGGTGAATCTGGATAGTTTTCAAAAAAGTATGACCTTCCAAAAAATTAGCAAGGAGGGACTACTTAATATTGGTAGTACAATAGAGCTGATGGCCAGTGCAGAAGGCTTGCAAGCACATAAGAACGCCGTATCAATTAGACTAAAAGATTTAAAGTCATGAAGTTAGATCAGCTCATTCGACCAAATATATTGCAGCTAAAGCCATACGCCTCAGCACGAGATGAGTATCAAGGTGCTGTTGACAATATGACATTTCTTGATGCCAATGAAAACCCTTTTGAAACGGGATTGAATCGATATCCAGATCCATATCAAAATGCATTGAAAGAGATATTAGCACGACAAAAAGGTGTATCTAAAGAGGAAATTTTAATAGGTAATGGAAGCGATGAAGTATTGGACCTTATTTTTAGAGTGTTTTGTGAACCAAATATTGACAATGTAATTACACTACCACCAACCTATGGGATGTATGAAGTGCTTGCAAATACAAATGCCATAGCCATAAAAAGAGTCAATTTAACTTCAGAATTTCAAATAGATGTAGAAGGTATTCTAGAAAAGGTAGATGCGCATACAAAATTAGTTTTTGTGTGTTCACCAAATAACCCTACCTCAAATAGTATAGCTATAGACAGGGTAGAGACATTACTCGAACGCTTTAAAGGTATTGTGGTTATTGACGAAGCCTATATAGATTTTTCAAATCAAAATAGTTGGATTAAAAGGTTAAGTAAATACCCTAATCTTATTGTAACACAGACACTTTCAAAAGCATATGGTCTTGCAGGGATTAGATTGGGAACCTGTTATGCATCAATAGATATAATTACAACCTTAAATAAGATTAAACCTCCTTATAATGTGAATGCATTGTCACAGAAAGAAGCGATCTCGGCATTATCAAAAAATAAAGTTTTAAGGGAGATTAAAGCACTTATAAAGCAAAGATCTTGGTTAGAAGAAGCATTAAAAAATGTAGAATTTGTAGAAAAAATTTACCCTTCAGATGCCAATTTCTTGCTAATTAAGGTTGATGACGCCAACAAGAGATATAAAGAACTAATAGAAAGAGGGGTCGTAGTGAGAAATAGATCCAATCAGCCATTATGCACTAATTGTTTGCGCATAACTGTGGGAACGGCAGAAGAAAATCAAGAATTAATAAAAACAATGAGGCAATTATGAAGCGGGTTTTATTTATAGATAGAGACGGAACATTAATAACAGAGCCAGCAGATCAACAAGTAGATAGCTTTGAAAAACTCATATTTTATCCAAAGGTATTTCAATACTTAAGTAAGATTTGCAAGGAGTTGGATTTTGAGGTGGTTATGATAACCAATCAAGATGGTTTAGGGACAGCCTCTCATCCAGAGGAATATTTCTGGCCAGTGCATAATTTTATGGTTAATGCCTTTAAAAATGAAGGTATTGAGTTTAAAGAACAGTTTATAGATCGCACCTTTGCGAAAGACAATGCACCAACCAGAAAGCCCAATACAGGCTTATTGACCCAATATTTTTCAGAAGCGTATGATCTAGCAAACTCTTTTGTTATAGGAGATAGATTAACAGATGTTGAATTAGCAAAAAACCTTGGTGGAAAGGGCATATTTATAAATGACCATACCAATTTAGGCACCGATGAAATAACGGTTAAACAAACAGAACTTGAACCGTATATTGCCTTAGAAACCAATGATTGGAAAGAAATTTATGAATTTTTGAAGCTTAAAAACCGGTCAGGAAGTATAGAACGAAATACAAATGAGACGCAAATTAAAATTGACCTTAATTTAGATGGTACCGGAAAAAGTAACATAGCCACAGGAATTGCTTTTTTTGATCATATGCTTGACCAATTAGCACGTCATGGGCAAATGGATCTTGCTATTAAAGTAAAAGGAGATTTAGAAGTAGATGAGCACCATACTATAGAAGATACAGCCATAGCCTTAGGAGAATTGTTTAACGAGGTACTGGGAGGTAAATTAGGTATAGAGAGGTATGGTTTTTGCTTGCCTATGGACGATTGCCTAGCGCAGGTTGCTATTGACTTTGGAGGAAGAAACTGGCTAGTTTGGGAAGCAGAATTTAAACGCGAAATGATTGGAAAAATGCCTACCGAAATGTTTATGCATTTCTTTAAATCCTTTACAGATGGTGCCAAATGTAATTTAAATATTAAAGCAGAAGGCACCAACGAACACCATAAAATAGAAGCCATATTCAAAGCATTTGCTAAGGCTATTAAAATGGCGGTGAAGCGAGATCCAGAAAAACTAATTTTGCCATCAACAAAAGGAATGCTGTAATGAAGATTGTAATAATAGATTACGGAGCAGGAAACATTAAAAGTATTCAATTTGCCTTTGAGCGTTTAGGGTATCATGCAGTACTATCAAGTGATCCTGAAGTTATTAAGGAGGCAGACCGTGTTATTTTTCCAGGAGTAGGAGAGGCCAGTAATGCCATGAATAAATTAAGGCAAACAGGTTTAGATAAACTCATACCTACCTTGAAACAACC
>CAZAPO010000097.1:0-6238 GCA_964487005.1 uncultured Flavobacteriaceae bacterium | reverse complement strand
TTTTTGTAGGTTGATAAAACGAAACCATTAATAAATGCAAATTAGTAGTAAGTGTATTTGAGATAACCACTTCTATTGGCTTTGCACCTACAATTTTTGCCATGGCTTCGGTTAAATATTCATGATAGGGCATCCATGGGTTTTTTGCGTCAAAATGCCCTTCTACACCAAGGTTCGCCCAATCTTCAAGTTCTTGATTAATATATAACTGGGTGGTTTTTGGCTGGAGTCCAAGTGAATTACCAGTGAAGTACAACCAATTGTTTCCATCTTTATCTTTTGGAATATAAAATTGATCTCTATAATGTGCTAGTTGATCGGTAGCATCTTGTTTAGATGCATAGTCTAGTCCGTATCGATGATTAGACAATGGTTTAAATTTTCGGTTCTCTCAAAAATAGGAAATTTTAAACGATAATTAGATCGCGAAATACCATTTAATCTTCTAATTCAACCTTCACATTTCTAACCAATAAATTCCAATCGCCCTCGCTTCTTTTATGTTCCTGTGCAATAAATAAGCCATTGAAATCTCCGTAGTTTTCAAACGTATTAGATAAGGAAGGTTCTTCTTGATTTCCTCTCCTAAAAGACCATTCTCTTATAATGTATTCTTTATCAAAATAAATATCGTAAGCATCACCTGGTGTATAACCACCTTCACTTGTATAGGTGATAGTTAGTTTATTAAGTGTCTCTCCTCTTACAGGAGAAACCGCCTCTGTAGTTTCTGAAAGTGTTGCACTTGAATCCCACACCAATTGAAATGGTATTAAGGCCCAGAACTTATCATTAATAAATGCTCTATCGCTATTTATTGCTAAAGAATCCATACTATTTCTGTTATAGGTAGTTTTTTCTCCATTTCTGGTTAAAACTATATCATCAGATTTTGGACTCCAAATCCATGAGCGACCACTATTTGGGTCTTCTGCATTCCCGCCAAAAGTAAAATGAAAGTTTTTGACTTTGTCCCAATTCATAAGTCCATGGGCATTAGCAATTTTTTGTGCATCTGATAATTCCTCAGACTTACATCCGATAAAGAACGGAACTATTAGAACCAATAATACTATTTTTTTCATTGTAGTGTTTTTTCAAAAATAGGAAACAAAAATTATTTAAATAGAAATAGTATTTTAGAAGTTCAGATTTTAATAATGAATACGAATAATAAATTTTTTGACACTAACAGAGCAACCTGGAATAAAAAGGTAAGCATTCATGCCAATAGTGATATGTATGATATGCAAGCTTTTAAAAACGGTAAATCTTCTTTAATGTCTTACGAGTTAGCTGCTTTAGGTGATGTGAATGAAAAAACGCTTTTACACTTGCAGTGCCATTTTGGACAAGATACCTTAAGCTGGAGTAGGATGGGGGCCAACTGTGTTGGTGTAGATTTAAGCGATGAAGGCATTAAACTTGCGAAACAATTAAATACAGAGCTTGGACTCAATGCCAAGTTTGTTTGTTGCAATGTACTAGAAACTTCACATTACATTAAAAAGCAATTTGATATTGTATTTACCAGTTATGGTGTTATTGGTTGGCTTCCTGATCTTAAACCCTGGGGTAAAATGATAGCCGAGCGGCTAATTTCTGGAGGTACATTTTTTATGGCTGAATTTCACCCTATAGTTTGGATGTTTGATTATTTAGAGCAACCACCACGTATGAAATACGGTTATATGCAAGATGAAGTGATTTATGAAGAATATGAAGGTACCTATGCCGATGAAAATTCAAAAATGGTAAGCAAGGAATATGGTTGGAATCATGGACTAGGTCAAGTAATTACGGCATTGACAAGCGCAGGTCTTCGAGTAGAATATCTTAAAGAACATGATGAAAGTCCGTATGATGTGCTTCCTGATTTAGTTAAAAATGAAAAAGGGATGTTTGTCTTGAAAGACAAACTATACCCTTTAATTTTTACATTGAAAGCAACTAAGCCCTAATGATTTTCTTTTAATAAGTGAGGAAATTTTTGTTTAAACCTATTTAATCGCGGGATTGAGATTCGTTGAATGTAGGTGCTTTCTGGATGCAACCGCTCATAATTTTGGTGGTAGTCTTCACCAACCCAGAATTTTAAGAACGGCATTACCTCTGCTGCTATACGTCGATCTAATTTTTTTGCTAATGCTTCTTTCTTTGTCAGTATGATTTGTTTTTGTTCGTCATTTTGGTAGAAAATAATTGATCTGTATTGTGATCCAATATCTGGCCCTTGTCCATTTTTTTGTGTGACATTTTGAGAACCAAAATATACATCAACTAAGGTTTCAAAACTTACCACTTTTGGATCATAAATTACTTCAACAGCCTCGGCGTGCCCCGTTCTACCCGTATTACTAGACTCGTATGTTGGATTTAAAGTATGACCTCCAGAATAGCCATTTATTGCTTCTTGAACTCCTTTTACACTTTCATAAATTGCTTCTACACACCAAAAACATCCACTGGCAAAATATGCTCTTGCCAATCCATTTTCTAAGGGTACCTGAACCGGATCGGCATTCATTAGCCCCATTTCAATTCCTGATTTATCAGATTTTGCTGTATTTTTTGACTCCGTGTTGTTCTGGCAGCTTAGTGTTGCAGTTATGGCAAACGCCAAAACGATAAATGATTGCTTCATTTTATGTAATTGTTTTGCTCTTATGTCGTAACCAATGATGAAACTTAACATAGTAATAAAGATAATGCATAAAAAAAGCCCTCACAAAGTGAAGGCTTTAATATTATATAGATTTACTTGCTTATAGTTTAGCAAACAATTTTTCCATTTTTTCCTTTTCTTCTGTAGCTAAAGCTTCATCAACTAGAATTCGACCACTGTGTTCATCTGTAATGATCTTTTTTCTTGATGCAATTTCTGCTTGAACTTGTGGAGGAATTGTAAAAAATGAACCTCCAGAGGCACCTCTTTCAATTGGTACAACGGCTAATCCGTTTTTTACATTTTCACGAATTCTATTATAGGCAACTACCAATCGTTCTTCGATCGATGCTTTATATTCTTCGCTCTTCTGTATTAACGCTTCCTCTTCTTTAGCGGTTTCTGCAAGTATATCGTCTAATTCACCTTTCTTGTGCTTAAGGTGCGACTCTCTTTCTTTTAGACGAGATTTAGTGTCGTCAATAACTTCTTTCTTTTGCTCAATTTGTGCATTAAACTCTTTGATATGTTTTTCTGCTAATTGAATTTCAAGTTCTTGATATTCTGTCTCTTTTGTTAAAGAGTTGTATTCACGATTGTTTCTTACATTTTTTTGTTGCTCTGTATACTTCTTTATTAAAGCCTTTGCTTCTTCAATGAGGTTTTTCTTTGACTTAATTTGCTCGTTTAAGTCTACTAAACTGTCATCTAGCTTTTGAAGTCTGGTATTTAACCCTTCTACTTCATCTTCTAAGTCACGTACTTCTAATGGAAGTTCACCTCTTACATTTCTAATTTCATCTACACGAGAGTCGATTAATTGTAAATCATATAATGCTCTTAGTCGCTCTTCTACAGTAACTTCTTTCTTTTTAGCCATGTTTAAAAATACTTTACAGGATTGGTATTGGTCTTTGATAAAATGATTGCAAAATTAGGAATTTTTTTTGTAAGATACTCTACTAAAAGGTTTTTTGTGTATTGCTCACTTTCATAATGTCCAATATCAGCCAAGAGTAGTTGGTTTTCGGCTGCGAAGAAATCATGATACTTAAGATCTGAGGTAATATAGGCGTCTACTCCTAGTCCTTTTGCTGCATTTATTGCAAAGCTTCCAGAGCCTCCCAAAACGGCCACTTTTTTTATGGTTCTGCCTTGAAGGGTTGAGTGTCTAATCAAAGGAGTATTCATTTTAGATTTTAAATTATCAAGGAAGGCAAGTTCTGTCATGCCTTCGTCTAGTTCACCCATCATTCCCATTCCAATATCTTTCACTTTATTTTCTAAGGTGATCACCTCATAAGCAATCTCTTCATATGGATGTGCGTCAAAAAGAGCTTTCAACACTTTTGATTCTAAATGCTTGGCAAAAGCTACAGATAATTTGGTCTCTTTTTCAAATTGGGTTGTACCTGATTCACCAATAGTTGGATTTGCATTTTCATTACCCTCAAATGTTCCTGTTCCATCAATATTGAAACTGCAATGTTTATAATTTCCAATGACACCCGCACCTGCCGCAAATAGTGCCTCTCGAACTACGTGTTCGTCTTTTTTTGGAATATAGGTCGACAATCTTTTTAAGGTCCCTGATTGAGGCATTAATATTTGTTTGTTTTTTAGCCCTAGTTGATCACAGATTCTAGCATTCACTCCTTGAAGTGCATTGTCTAAAGCCGTATGAATGGCAAAAATTGAAATGTCATGTTTTATTGCTTTCAATACCACACGCTCAACATATGTCTTACCAGTTATTTTTTTTAACCCTTTAAATATTATTGGATGAAAGCTCACTATTAAATTACAATTATTGGCTATCGCCTCATCTACAACAGATTCTAAAGTATCTAGTGTCACTAAGATTCCTGTTACTTCACTTTCTTTATTGCCTACCAAAAGCCCAACGTTGTCAAAATCTTCGGCGTAAGCAATGGGTGCTAGATCTTCAAGGTGGTTAATTACATCTTGTACTTTCATCTTTTTAGGGTTAAAGTTCAAATATAAATAATTACTATCTTGGATGCCTACTAAATGTTTAATTATTGGTTTAACCCATTGAAGTTTTTGCGCAACATATTACTACCATTTGTTCCTGTTTATGGAGCCATTACCTGGGCGAGAAATTACGCATATGATCATGATTTTTTGGAGTCTAAAGCATACGATTTTCCTTTGATTTGTGTAGGTAATTTAAGTGTTGGAGGAACAGGTAAAACTCCTATGATTGAATATTTAATTCGTCTACTTCATACATATAGGGTGGCGACTTTAAGTAGAGGGTACAAGAGAACAACCAAAGGATTTGTTATTGCCAATGAAGACTCAAATGCAAGTTCTATAGGTGATGAACCGTTTCAGTTTTATACAAAGTTTAAAAACATTACCGTTGCTGTAGATGCCAATAGGCAACATGGCATACAAAAACTAAGGAGCTTAACAAATCCTCCAGAAGTCATTTTATTAGATGATGCCTATCAACACCGAAAAGTAAAAGCTGGGTTTAATATTTTGTTAACCTCTTATGAAAAGCTATATGTTGACGATATGTCTTTACCAACAGGTGATTTAAGAGAACCAATCTCTGGAGCTAAAAGAGCAGACGTAATTATTGTTACAAAATGTCCTGTAAACCTTGACAATAGCACCAAAATGTTAATTAAAAAGAAATTAAAGATAGAAAAGAATCAGGCCTTATTTTTTAGTTCGATTACCTATGCCAATAATGTGTACGCTTTGAACACCAAAATGGCAATTGGAGCTTTAGCAAATTCTAATTTTACACTGGTTACTGGCATTGCCAATCCAGATCCGTTGGTTACCTATCTTGAAGGTTTGGGATTACATTTTGAACATTTGAACTTTAGCGATCACCACAAATTCTCAAAGAGGGAAATCGAACATTTAAGAGATAAAGAATTAATACTTACAACTGAGAAAGATTATACAAGACTCGCTGATGATCTTGATGCCGATAAACTATTTTATTTGCCCATTGAGGTATCACTAGATGACGAAACATCATTCAATGAATTAGTGGAAAACTTTGTACAGGAGTATTAAGCTTCTGCTGTTTTTTTATTGTCTGTTAAGGCCCCGTATAATTTCTTTTCAAAATCTTCTTGTTTGAACGGTTTAGAAATAATATCATCAAAACCTGCTTCTTCAAACTCATGCATTTTGTCTTCAAGAGTAACTGCCGTTAGTGCAAAAATGGTTAGCTCTTTATCGAAACTTCTAATTTGCTTAGTAGCTTCTAAACCACTTATACCAGGCATATGAATGTCCATAAGAACGACATCATATTGAGTTTCCTTTACTTTTTCAACGGCATCTTCACCGTTGTCAACCAAGTCACAAATTAGATTCATTTTATTTAGAATCTTCTTCGTGATCATCTGGTTAATTTTGTTGTCTTCTACTACTAAAATTCTCACGTTTGTTAGGTCTAAATTATTAATATCTGTTGCAAAATCTTTTTTACCTGTAGTGGCTTTTTCCTGAGTTTCTTCTAACGGAATTTCAACAAAGAATGTGGTACCTTGTCCAAGCTCGCTCTTCAAATATATTTTCCCC
>CAZAPO010000096.1:0-7860 GCA_964487005.1 uncultured Flavobacteriaceae bacterium | reverse complement strand
AGATGCCATTTTATTTTATGAAGAAATCATGAAATTACTGCATGAGTATAACGAGTTCCGTTAAGAATTCTGAAAATATTTTTTTTCAATATATTTCAGAAAATAAAGAAAAAGACTACAAATAAAATCACTTTATCGATTATATGCGTAGTTATATAGATTTTTAGTTAAATTTGAATATAGACCCCCAAAGTCAAAATAAACGTCATGAAACTTAAGAAAATTACAAAGATCCTACTGTTATTTTTATTCGTGTTTAGTAACACCTTTGCACAACAGGAAAAAGGAATTATAGGTTCTGATAATTGGTTGAATCGATGGACAAATTTTAGTCCAAAAAACAGTCAGCATGAGGAGCCAACGCAAATACTTAGAGGTGTTATAACTAGCGATACCCATTTGTATAAAGGAGAAACCTATTTATTGGTTGGTAATGTAATGGTTGTTAATAATGCAACCTTAACAATTGAACCCGGTTCAGTGATACTAGGTGATTACAATTCAACGGCATCACTTACCATAACAAAGGGTGCTAAAATTATAGCTGAAGGAACCGAAACAGACCCTATAGTCTTTTCATCAAATAGATCTGTAAAACGCTCAGGTGACTGGGGCGGTATAATTGTTCTTGGAGATGCCCCAACCAATAAGTTTGGAAATGGATCTGTGGCATCGTTCTATCCGAGTTTAAACTCAATGAATATGACGGTAACTAATTACGGGGGAGAAAATCTTGAAGATACTTCTGGAATTCTGAAATATGTGAGAATAGAGTATGCTGGTAAGCGTCAACGTGCTGCCGATCAATTTAACGCCTTGTTATTGGCTGGTGTTGGTAACAAAACAGTAGTAGAAAATATTATGATAAGTTATTCTGCAAACAATTCATTTGAAGTATGGGGAGGAAATCTATCCATTACTAAGGCAGTAACCTATAAGTCATCTGGAAACGACTTTAGTTTTAATTATGGTGCACAAGCCAATCTTATTAATTCACTTGCGGTGAGGTCACCATATACTTCAACAAATGAGAAATCTAGATGTTTAAAAATCAAATCATATAACGAAAAGACTGAGGTAGATTTTACCAAAAAGGGAACAGCAATATATGCAAGTAATCTTACATTTTTCAACAATAGTGAAAATGTACAGGAAGATATTGATCGAGGATTAGTGAACGAAGGAATATTTGTTGGTCACAACACCACTTTTGAAATTAAAAGAAGTGTAATTTCTGGATTTAATCCAGCCGTAGTATTAGACGAAAACATTAAGGTGAATCAAGAAAGCCTCGATAAAATAAAACTACATCATGTTTATTTCAATAATTGCAATGGAAACATTTTTGTTGAAAATAATGCAAACAATGATGATTTAGAGAATTGGTATGGTAACAGAGCATTCTTTAATCTATACTCTAAAAGTCCAAATTCTGAAACCTTTATAGCGTCAAGTGTATTGCGTAAACCTGACTATAGGTTGCGAATCAATAAAATAATGGCCTCTACAGATTAATCAAATAAACTCAATAGCATCTAACCATGACCAGAAGAAAAATAGGGCAGTTAAAGCTTATTGTAACTTCTGGTTTGGTAGTAAAAATATGACGAGATGAAAGCGTAAAAAAATGAAACAAGTACTTAGCATAAAACTATTATTGATTTGTATAATTTGCATGGTTCCAAATGCAAATGCACAAATAGTTATAGGAACGCCAAGTCTTGGCTTTAGTCAGGCATGTTCTAGTGAAACATTCAACAATTACAACATTAACTTTACCTTTTCTCCAGTTGAAGATCTCACAGCAACAAATCAGTTCATTTTAGAATTATCAGATGAAACTGGAAGTTTTTCTCAGCCAACGGTGATTTACACTTCCAATCAAGGAGAGATTACGTCATCACCGGCAAATATTAATTTTTCATTTCCAACAACTGTTGCCGGAGAGGCGTATAAAATTAGAGTAAAGAGTACTTCACCTGGGGCTACCAGTGCAGGTTCAGCTTCATTTGCAGCGTATTATAAAGTTCATGACACCCAGTTCTCAATTAACAATTTAGTACCAAGCGGAATCTTTTGTTCGGGCGGGAGCTATTTGTTAACAATTGATAACCCAGGTAAAGAAACCAACATTACGCCACTTCAGTTTCCTTCATTAACCTATAACTGGTACAAAGAAAAAACAGAAACAACTTATGAGTTTGTAGCCGAGGGAGAATCACTTTTAGTTACCGAGCCAGGAACCTATTTTGTTGAAACCAATTATGGTTCATGTACTTCAAACTCCTATTCAAACAGGGTAACAGTTTTAGAAGCCGCATCAGATGTAGAAGCACCAATCTTATCTTCATTAGGAAATCCATTTTGTATTGGAGAAGGGTCAACCATTTTAAGTACGGTTGTAGGAGATCGTTATCAATGGTTTTTTAATGGCGAAAGAATTTCGGGGGCAACTAGTAGAACATATTCTACCAGTGAATCTGGAGAATATACAGTTGAAATAGATGTTGAAGATTGTAGTATAAGTGGATCCATTGATCTTGAAAATGTGGATTTCGTTAGTAGCATTGACGTTCCAGAGATAAATTATGTAGAATCAGGTGAGCGGTTGGCGGTAACAATAACAACAGATGCTAGCAATCCTATTTTTGAATGGTACTTAAACGACCAGCTTATAACAGATGCGAATTCAAATTATTTTGAGGCAACTCAACTAGGTAATTATAGGGTAGAAGTAACACAAACTGTAGGATGTATAGCAACCCAGGAGCTATTGTTTAGAATGATAGAACCATTTCCAGATGTTGGTGAAATTCCAAATCTCATAAGTCCAAATGGTGACGGAGTAAATGATACATGGATGATACCTCAGGCCTATGTTAGTGGAACTAATACTCGGGTAATCATATTTAATGAACAAAGGGATGTCTTGTTAGATACTTCAAATTATATGAATGATTGGCCTCAAGACGAGTCTGCATTTAATCGGGTACATCAAGTATACTATTATGTTATTATGACGCCAGAGAATGAAGTTAAAAAAGGAACAATAACCGTCATTAAATAATTATGTTAAAGCGAGGCTTACATATCATATTATTTGTAATGATTTCACAGCTCATTTTAGCTCAAGAGTCTCCGGTTATGTCGTTTGAATTGCCATTTAGAAATTCATTGAAGTTTAATACATATACCATCAACCCAACATTTAGTTTTGTGAGATCACAAAGTAGATTTGTGACTTTTTCAAATAAAAGAGAACTCGTACAATTTGATGATGCGCCACAAACTTATTTGTTTAGTTATTCGGGAAGGCTGCGAGAAAATATGGGATTTGCGGTAGGAGTGTATCAGCAAAACTATGGGGTATTAACTTCATTTGGTGGAGTTATTAACTACGCCTACAATGTTACCATTAACGGAACCGATAACTTGACCTTTGGTACCAATATTGGTGTTTATCAAAGTGGTATCAATGATGGAAATGTTATTACCAACAACCCAGAACCACTATTAGGGAATTTTGATTCAAGTATGTTAGTGACCTTTAATCCAGGAATTAATTACGGGTCTACCTTTTTAGATGTAGGTGTTTCATTGAAGAATTTTACCCTTTATGATGTGTCAAATTCTAGCTTAATTAAAGAGGATCCACAACGATCAATTCAAGCACATTTAATGTACACAGGGTATATGCAAAGTCGTGGATTTTTTGATAATGCACGGTTTAGAGGTTTGGTACAATCAGAGTTTAAGAGAGATCACACGGAGGTATCGGGGCTTATGATGCTTACCGTACCAAAAGGTATATGGGCCCAAGTAGGTTATAATACCGTTTATGGGGTATCAGGAGGTCTGGGTGTAAACCTATCACAGTCAATTGCCTTAGAGTATAATTATGAAACTTCAATAGGTGATGTTGTTAGTTTTGGTCCGTCTCATGAAGTAACCGTAGCATTCAAACTTAAGAACAAGCAAAGACATCATTATAGTGAGGAAGATAAGCTTGGATCTCTAATTCCAGAGGCGAGAAGACCAATTACAAGATATGGACAAACTCGTACGAGAACAAAAGTAAGTGAAACCAAAGTACAGCCGCAACCAGTAAAAGAAACGGTAGTTGCCAAAGAGGCCACAGTTGCAGAAACTAAGAAAGAAGAAACGCCATTAAAAACTGTAAAGGACGAAGTGCCAGAAAAAGCTACAGTTACAGAGGCAAAAGATACTGTTCAAGATATTAAGAGAACACCTGTTAGTGTGGTTAAAGATACCATTGCAGCAATTGAAGTTGCACCAATAAATGTGGCGAAAACTGAGGACATTGCAACGAAAAAGATTGAGGTTCCTCAACCAAAAGTCAATGAATCTGCCATACGAGAAATGGAAGAAGCTACCAATGCGGCTAAGGCTACGGGAGAACGTCAAGAAAAATTATTACAACAACTAACACAAAGAATTGCTATAAAGGCACAAGACTTAAAAGACCTTAAAGAAGAAAACGATCTTGGTGATCAAGGAATTTTTGTAGCACCAAAACCATTTAAGAGTATTGCGGCAGAAAATGCTGCTTTAGAAACACTCAAGCTAGATATAGACCAGCTTATTGTTGCGCAGGACCAGAAGATTAAAGAATTGGAAGACTTGTATAATGAACGTGTTAAGAATGCATCAGGAGAAGAAGATGAAATAGCAACCATTTATCTAGATGAAATTTTATTACTCAAGAAATTACAATCAGATGCAAAACGATCTAGATTGAATTTAGTTTCAGAATTGGATAGTATAGGTAAAGCGATGGAGTTTGAAAGAAAGCGTCGAATCAAGCGTGCAACTTTCGACAATCAGGAAGATAGATATAATAAAGACCTTGAAGCTTTAAGCAATATCAAACAATCTACCGAAGTAGTTGGAAATGTTATGAATGTGGAAGATTTCGATTTTGGTGTTGGTCAAGGAGGTAATGTAAAAATTGTAAAAGATGTACCATACATAGAAGAAGGTTACTATGTGGTATTGGCAGTGCATAACAATATAAATAAGAGAGATGAATTCTTGAAAAAAGCTGTTGCTTCAGGACAAGCAGATATTAATTTCTTTTTTGATGTAAATACAAACAGTTATTACATCTATCATGAGAAGTTTAATTCGCTGGAAGCTGCAGGAAATGCGGTTCAAGATGATGAAGGGAAACCTTATAAACAGCAAATGTCAATAATAAAAATAGAAAAATAATAAACGCTTATTTGCCCTCGAATAAAATGTAAATACGAGACAATGATGAAAAAGCCTACTTATAAAATATGCCTACTATTAGTTACAATGCTATTGAGTTTAGTAGCTATTGGGCAAAATCTTGTTCCATTCCAACCACGGTACGATCAGGCTATCAAGGGAGATATGTTACTCATTGGGAATAGTAATGTGGGTTTACATGTTACAGATCCTTATAACGGTTCGGGTACTAATGACCAAATCGATGCTGCGGTATATGTGGATATCGATGGAGACCCAACAACATTTAATTCGAGTAGCGCAGATTTAGATGTCCCTAGTGATACAAATTGTTATCAAATTGTATATGCAGGACTTTATTGGAGTGCGGTAGTAAATGGCAATGAACCTATATCTGACATAAAATTTCAGATGCCAGGGCAACCTTATATGGACATTACAGGGACAGAGGTTTATTATCAAAATGCCGCCGATAATTCAAATTCAAACACCTATGTGTATTACCATGATGTAACCGATTTGCTAACGGCATTACCAAATCCAGAAGGTACATATGGAGTTGCTAATATTTCAACATTAGTTGGTCCAAGGCCAAATGCAGAAGGATTATCTGCTGGGTGGTCATTATTTGTAATTTATGAAGACCCATTACTGTCTAGTAAATATATAACCTCGTTTGATGGTTTTACCAAAATTACACCAGCAATAAATGAAACCTTTCCAATATCAGGATTCCAAACAATACCTGTTGGACCAGTAAGAGCAAAGTACGCATTTAGTACCATTGAAGGTGATCAGAATTATACAGGAGATTATTTACGGTTAAACGGATTTACCATTGACGCCGTAAATAATGCAGGAAATGTTATTAGAGATGGTAACAACTTTTTTAATAGTTCGGTTTCAATAATTGATCCTGCTACCAATACACCAGAACTCTTTTTTGATAGAAATCCAAACGGAACAAATACATTAGGATTTGATGCTGGAATCGTTAATATTCCTAATGCAGGAAATGCAATTATTGGGAATGGAGACACCAATGCAACGATTAGTTTAGGAAGTAACCTAGACATTTACTACTTCTATTTTAGTGCTTTCGCTATTGAAATTATAGCGCCCGATATAGTACTTACAAAATTAGTATTAGATCCGGCGGGAAATGATATTGGAGGACAATTAGTAAGTCTTGGAGATCAATTGACCTATGTAATTGGTTTTCAGAATATGGGTAATGATGATGCAACGGGATTGATTATTAGCGACATTTTACCAGAAAATATCATTTTCAATTATCCTGCTGACATCGATTATATGCCACCTGGAGTAACTGTACAGAGTTATAATCCAACAACACGAGAGCTAATTTTTGATGTAGATAGATCAATAGTAGAGGAGTTTGATCCACAACAAGAAATTAGAATCAATGTACAGGTAGTGCAATCATGTAGTTTATTAAATGATGCCTGTTCAAATATTATAGAAAACCAAGCATTTGCAACGTATCGAGGTACTATTAACCCTGATTTTATTATAACCAATAGCCCAAGTTTTAGTAGCAATACAGGTTGTTTATTAACACCAACGGCCACAAATTTTTTAGCTGATATCGATTGTGCATTCGAGGAAGAAGTTATTTTGTGTAGTGATAGTGTTGTACTTACAGCAGGGGACGGTTATGATTCATATAGCTGGTCTACTAGCCCAACAGGTTCACCGGTGATTGGTACAGAACAGTCGCTTACCGTTACACAAACGGGAACCTACTATGTTAGAAATACTGCTGCGGCACCATGCCAGTCTATAGATCAAATATTTAATGTAATAACATTTGGAGTAGGAGTTACCAATCCAGTGATTCCATATGCAGATCAAGTTGATATTTGTCCAAATGACGGTAAAGAATTGCCAAATATTTTCCTTTGTGGAGGAGACCAGTCTAGATTTATTCAAACAAGCATTACAGATGCTACCTCAATAATTTGGGAGCGATTAGATGAATCTAGTTGTCCAGCAGTGACCATTACAGAATGTGCCAACGAAGACAAATCATGTACATGGAATGAAGTAGCTACGGGACCAGATTATTTAGTTGATACCGCAGGACAATACAGATTAACATTAAACTATCCAGGGGGATGTTTCAATCTCTTCTACTTTAATGTTTATGAAAACTTACTAGAACCAACAGTAACATCACAAGATATAATTTGTACAACGCCAGGTGAAATAGTAGTTGAAAATGTTCCTAACGGATATGAGTTTAGTATTGATGGTGTAAACTACCAGACTAGTAACACTTTTACAGTTAATGTCGCAGGAAATTATACAGTTTATATAAGACAGGTTGGCGTTGCTACAAACCCATGTATTTTCACAGTTCCCAATGTACAAATATTAGATGCCGATTTTTCAGGTTCGGCAACTGTTGTGCAACCACTCTGTAATGGTGAATTAGGAAGCGTAGTGCTTTCCGCAAACGGGGCGAGACCTCAATATTTTTTCACCATTTCACAAGGAGCAACAGTGGTTAATACCGTTGGTCCAACTACAGATAACACCTATACTTTTGAAAATTTAAACCCTGGTAATTACACGGTTAATATTACTACAGACGACGGTTGTGAT
>CAZAPO010000095.1:0-2663 GCA_964487005.1 uncultured Flavobacteriaceae bacterium | reverse complement strand
CAGATTATACTGTCATAATCTCTTCCTCTTTTACAGAAAGAATCTGATCTATTTTTTTAACGTATTTATCCGTTAAATCTTGTATATCTACTTCGGCATTGCTTTGTAAATCTTCAGAAACATCCACTTTCTTAACCTCATTATTTGCGTCTTTTCTAGCGTTACGAATACCTACTTTTGCATCTTCTGCTTCAGATTTGGCTTGTTTTGCTAAATCTCTACGACGTTCTTCGGTTAATGGTGGAACATTAATTATAATTGACTCTCCATTATTCATAGGATTAAATCCAAGATTAGCTATCATGATACCGCGTTCAATTTCTTGTAACATAGATTTTTCCCATGGTTGTACAGAAATTGTTCGACCATCAGGTGTGTTAACATTAGCTACCTGATTTAAAGGTGTTTGCGACCCATAATAATCTACCATAACACTACCAAGCATGGCTGGACTTGCTTTACCTGCCCTAATATTAACCAGTTGTTTTTCTAAGTGTTTTATAGCAGCATCCATCGATTCTTTAGCTGTATCTATAATAAATTGAATGTCTTCGTTCATTTTGTGTCTTTTTTGAATTTTTTAATCAAAATTTGAGCCAAATTCTATAAGTTAACTTCAGTGCCAATATTTTCTCCAGATACTACTCTTAATAGATTACCTTTCTTATTCATATCAAAGACAATGATTGGTAATTTATTTTCTTGGCTTAATGTAAATGCTGTAGTGTCCATAACCTTAAGTCCTTTACTTAGTACATCATCAAAGGTTATATGATCAAATTTAACAGCTGCATCGTCCTTTTCCGGGTCTACATTATAGATGCCATCAACTCGTGTTCCTTTAAGTATTACATCTGCTTCGATTTCTATAGCACGTAAAACTGCGGCTGAGTCTGTAGTAAAATAAGGGTTACCTGTTCCACCTCCAAAAATAACAACACGCCCTTTTTCTAAATGGCGCATGGCTTTACGCCTAATAAAAGGTTCGGCAACTTCATTAATCTTAATTGCGGTTTGCAATCTTGTAGGTACATTTGCATCTTCTAAAGCACTTTGAAGTGCTAAACCATTAATAACGGTTGCGAGCATACCCATATGATCACCTTGAACTCGGTCCATCCCATTACTGGCTCCAGCAACCCCTCTAAATATGTTTCCACCGCCAATTACTATGGCAACTTCAACACCAAGTTCGGTGATTTGTTTTATATCTAAAGCATATTCTGCCAAACGTTCTGGATCTATACCGTATTGACGATTACCCATTAAAGCTTCTCCAGAAAGTTTTAAAAGAATTCTTTTGTATTTCATAATGTGGTTGAAAGTTTAGCAAATATAAGCAATATCTTATATTGAAATAGCCGTTTTTATGTATAAAAAAAGCTTCGATCATAGACCGAAGCTTTTCAATTTATAGCGGATTTTTATTTATCCTAATGCAACACGCTCAAAAGCAGTAACTGCAACATCGCCGTATGATTTTACATAATCGGCAACAGAAACCTTACTGTCTTTAATAAACGCTTGGTTTACTAAAGTGTTATCTTTAAAGAAACGCTTAAGTTTTCCTTTAGCAATGTTATCTAACATAGCTTCTGGCTTTCCTTCGGCACGTAATTGATCTTTAGCTATTTCAATTTCTTTTTCAATAACTGATGCATCAACACCTTCTTCGTTTAACGCGATAGGGTTCATAGCGGCCGCTTGCATTGCAACATCTTTAGCTGCAACCTCTGCATTTTCTACATTTGCAGAAAGACCTACTAAAGTAGCAATCTTATTTCCTGCATGTATATATGAACCAACAAAAGGAGCTTCTAATCTAACAAAAGCATTGATGTCTAGTTTTTCACCAATGACACCCGTTTGTTCTATTAATTTCTCTTGTACTGATAAACCATTAAAATCGGCAGCTAAAAACTCTTCTTTACTTGAATAGTTTAATGCCAACTCTGCTAGTTCGTGAGCTAGATTTACAAAATTCTCGTTTTTACCTACGAAGTCAGTCTCGCAACCTAATACTATTGAAACACCAACAGTTTTATCGTTACTTACTTTGGCAATAGCAGCACCTTCTGTAGATGCTCTATCAGCTCTTTTAGCAGCAACTTTTTGTCCCTTCTTACGAAGAATCTCGATAGCTTTATCAAAATCACCTTCAGCTTCTACTAGGGCTTTTTTGCAATCCATCATTCCAGCTCCAGTAGCTTTTCTTAACTTGTTTACCTCTGCGGCTGTTATTTTTGTCATAATTTCTATGAGTTGTTTTTACTAAGTAAGTCGCTCAATTATTTTGCAAGAAAAGAATTAAACGACTTAATAATGTTACTTATTTATTCTATAAAGTTTATTCTTCTTCTTGAGCAGCAACAGGAGCAGCTTCTACTTTTGGTGCTTCTGCTTTAGGCGCATCTGCACCTTCAGCTTTTGCTTCTTTTTCAGCTTTTCTATCAGCTAGTCCTTTTGCAACCGCTTCACCAACACGCGTTAAAATAGTGTTGATAGATTTTGAAGCATCGTCGTTTGCTGGTATTACGTAATCAACCTGTCTTGGGTCAGAGTTCGTATCAACCATTGCAAAGATTGGAATGTTTAATTTTTGTGCTTCTTTAATCGCGATATGCTCACGTTTAATATCAACTACAAACAAAGCTCCTGGAAGA
>CAZAPO010000094.1:0-3891 GCA_964487005.1 uncultured Flavobacteriaceae bacterium | reverse complement strand
TATTAAAAGACTTAGTACTATGGTAAAGATACTCGAGAATAACGACTTTTTAAGTATTAAAAGTACTTTAGAACTGTTAAATATTTCAAGACTAAAAAGTACAATGTGATGCACTATAGACAAAATAGTTAGATAGGTGATTCTTTGCCCAAAGTCGGTATTACTAAATTTTATGGTTTGATGCTCGTATATGGCACCAAAAGAAAATTTTAACACAACAGGTCTTATATAGGCAATTAAAACACTTGCAGCGGCATGCACCCCTCCAGAATCAGAAAAAAGATCAACACTTAAACCTAAAAAAAACGCGAGGGTTAATAATAGTAACCTGTCATTTTTAATTGGATATAACGCAATAAATAGGATGTAAACATAAGGATTAATGTACCCTAAAAAATTAATATGGTTCAACACTAAAACCTGCACTAGAACCAGCACCACAAATCGAACAATATTTAAGCTAATAGCATTATTCATCTGGATTATTTAGTGTTGAAATTTCTTGAGCATCAATATTCTCAATTATATATACATGACCAATATTGGTCATGTCATTAAATAATGCCACATCAATCTCAAAATAGTTTTCGGTTTCATCCACTTCAAAAGCGGCTACCGTTCCAATAAGTATTCCTTTTGGAAATATCGTTGACAATCCGCCGGTTATAATGGTATCTCCCACAACCACATTGGCCTGTCTAGGGACATCCTTTAATTGAACGATATACGGAGAATCTCCATTCCAACTTAAGGTTCCAAATTGATTACTTTTTTTCAATTGTGCATTAATTCCGATGGTAGAATTTAATACAGACATTACTCTGGCATATTTTCTTGAAGTATTGTCAATAATTCCAACAATACCATTAGAGGTAATAACACCCATATCTTGTTGGATACTATCTCTAGTGCCTTTGTTTATAGTGAGGTAGTTATTCGTATTTGAATAACTGTTTTTGTAAACCTTCGCAGCTTTAAAACCATACTGATTTTCTAAAACTCCTTGATACTTTGAGATTAAAGTATCTGTATTAGCATTATATAAAATAGCTTTTAACCTATTGTTTTCACGTAATAACAATTCGTTCTCCTTTTTTAGGTCAAAATAACCACTAACATTATTCACTGATTCATAAATACCACCAGTTAAGAAATTGGCAGAATTGATAAACTTACTTTTATGGTATGAATGTGATTGAAAAGTTAAAAATAAGGATATAGTAAAAAGCAACAAGAACAAAAGAAAGGTTTTGTTCCTTATAATGAAATTGATTATTTGTTGCATGAGTTATTGCTATTTAATCAACACGCTTTTATACTTAGGGAGATTTTTTAATACAATACCAGTACCTCTAACAACAGCTCTTAATGGGTCTTCTGCGATATATACTGGAAGATCTGTTTTTTGTGATAAACGTTTATCTAAACCACGTAGCATTGAACCACCACCGGCGAGATAAATACCCGTATTATAAATATCGGCAGCGAGTTCTGGTGGAGTTTGTGATAATGTTTCCATTACAGAGTCCTCAACTCGTAAGATAGATTTATCTAGTGCTTTGGCAATTTCTCTATAAGAAATTTGAACTTGTTTAGGTTTACCGGTTAATAAGTCTCGTCCTTGTACACTCATTTCGTCTGGTGGTAACTCTAGATCTTCAGTTGCAGCACCAATTTGTATTTTTATTTTTTCGGCAGTGCGATCACCTACATACAAATTATGTTGTGTACGCATATAATAAATAATATCGTTTGTAAATACATCACCAGCAACTTTCACCGATTTATCACATACAATCCCTCCTAAGGCAATTACTGCAATTTCAGTTGTACCTCCACCTATGTCAACAATCATATTTCCTTTAGGTTGCATAATGTCAACTCCAATACCTATAGCAGCAGCCATTGGCTCATGAATTAAATAAACTTCTTTACCATTAACACGCTCTGCCGATTCTTTTACCGCACGCATTTCCACCTCGGTAATACCTGATGGAATACAAATAACCATTCTTAATGCTGGAGCGAAGAGTTTCTTTTTTAATGCAGGAATGTTTTTAATAAACATACTTATCATTTGTTCACTTGCATCAAAATCTGCAATTACACCATCTTTCAATGGTCTAATTGTTTTAATGTTTTCATGGGTTTTTCCTTGCATTAAATTGGCCTCTTTTCCAACAGCAATTATTTTTCCAGAAATTCTATCTCTGGCAACTATTGAAGGGCTATCTACAACAACTTTGTCGTTGTGAATAATAAGTGTGTTTGCGGTTCCTAAATCTATAGCAATTTCTTCGGTTAAGAAATCAAAAAATCCCATGCGCGATTAAAAATTATTTGAGGGTTGTTTAAACAAAAATTCGAATAACTGTAAATGTAATAAAATATACGTTACAATTGAGAAAAGAGACTTCTAAATAACCGATTTATTTTTAGCGCTTTATTAGTGCTTAAAATGACGTGTTCCAGTCATGACCATCGCCATATTTTGAGCATTACAAAAGTCTATACTGAGTTGATCTTTAATTGATCCTCCCGGCTGAATTACTGCTTTAATTCCTGCCTTATTTGCAATCTCAACACAATCTGGAAATGGGAAGAAAGCATCACTTGCCATGACCGCCCCATTCAAATCAAAATTAAACGATTGGGCTTTGTGAATTGCCTGATTAAGCGCATCAACTCTGCTTGTTTGACCAGTTCCGCTCGCGCAGAGCTGCTTATTCTTGGCTAAAACAATGGTATTTGATTTGGTGTGTTTACAAATTTTTGAAGCAAATAGCAGGTCTTCAATTTCGTTTGTTGATGGCGCATTTGTGGTAGCGTTCGTCAACATGTCTTGTGAATCTGTAATACCATCTTTGTCTTGTACCAAAATACCGTTTAAGCATGTGCGAACATTTGTTTGAGGTAGTTCGATATTTTTTTGTACAAGCAATATTCTATTCTTTTTACCCTTTAAAATAGTTTCAGCTTCAGAAGTAAATGAAGGTGCAATTACCACCTCACAAAATAGTTTGTGTATTTCATTTGCCGTTGCTTCGTCAATTTCGGTATTACAAATTAAAATTCCTCCAAATGCAGAAACTGGATCTCCAGCGAGTGCGTCAACATAGGCTTGATGAACTGTAGTTCTTTGTGCTAAACCACAAGCGTTATTATGCTTTAAAATAGCAAATGTTGGAGCCTCTGCTTTAAATTCATTCATTAAGTTTACCGCAGCATCAACATCCAAAAGGTTATTATAGCTTAATTCTTTACCATGAAGCTTTGTAAACATAGCTTCAAAATCGCCAAAGAAAAATCCTTTCTGGTGTGGGTTTTCACCGTAGCGTAAAACTTTTCCTTGGGTCTCACTAATTTTTAAAACGGTTTCATCTTTGTTTTGGTTAAAATAGTTAAAGATTGCACTGTCATAGTGAGAAGAAACATTAAATGATCGCGTCGCAAATCGCTTTCTATCTTCTTCTGAAAGCACTCCGTTTTGTACTGTAATAAGTTCTAAAAAGTCTGCATAATCATTTACCGAGGACACACAAACAACATCTTTGTAGTTTTTTGCTGCAGCACGAATAAGTGAAATACCACCAATATCTATCTTTTCGATAATATCTTGATGCGAGGCTCCTGAAGCTACGGTTTTTTCAAAAGGATACAAATCAACAATCACACAATCAATTTGAGGGATTTCAAATTCGGCTAGTTCGGCTACGTCCTGATTATTCTCTTGTCGGTTTAATATGCCACCAAATACTTTTGGATGTAGCGTTTTAACGCGACCTCCAAGAATCGAAGGATAGGAAGTCACTTCCTCAACGGGAACGACCTGTATGCCTAATTGATTTATGAATTTTTCAGTGCCACCTGTAGAATAAATGGTAACACCTA
>CAZAPO010000093.1:0-23108 GCA_964487005.1 uncultured Flavobacteriaceae bacterium | reverse complement strand
GATTACCTTAACGACCTTTCTAAAAATGATCATGGAGAAGTGCATTCTTGCGAAATCGGGGAAGCCGATTTTTATGTAGGTAGTTATTCCATAGGTGATAGAACTCGTGCCTTTTTGAAAGTACAAGATGGTTGCGATTATAAATGTACTTATTGTACAATCCCTTTAGCTAGGGGAATTTCAAGAAGCGATACACTTGAGAATGTATTAAAAAATGCCAAAGAGATTTCTGAACAAAATATCAAAGAAATTGTTCTTACAGGAGTAAATATTGGTGATTACGGAAAAGGTGAGTTTGGAAATAAAAAGCATGAACACACTTTTTTTGAATTAGTACAAGCTCTTGACAAAGTTGAAGGAATTGAGCGTTTACGTATTTCTTCCATTGAGCCCAATCTTTTAAAGAATCAGACCATTGATTTTGTTTCAAAGAGCAGAACATTCGTTCCTCATTTTCATGTTCCTTTACAAAGTGGAAGCAATGACCTTCTTAAATTAATGCGCCGTAGATATTTAAGAGAATTATATATAGATCGAATTACCAGAATAAAAGAAGTAATGCCTCATGCTTGCATTGGTGTAGATGTAATTGTTGGTTTTCCTGGAGAAACAGATGAACGCTTTCTAGAAACCTATAATTTCTTAGCAGAACTTGATATTTCGTATCTGCACGTATTTACCTATTCTGAACGTGATAATACTTTAGCTGCTGAAATGGATGGAGTTGTACTAAAAAATGTTCGCTCAAAAAGAAGTAAAATGCTTAGAGGTCTTTCAGTTAAAAAGCGTAGAGCCTTTTATGAAAGTCAGTTAGGAACTGAAAGAACTGTATTATTTGAAGGAGAGAATAAAGAAGGTTATATCCATGGATTTACCGAGAATTATGTAAAGGTGAAAACTCCTTGGAATCCAGAGTTGGTTAATACGCTTCACGAAATCAAATTAACCGGAATAGATGAAGATGGTTTAGTAAGGTTTAATTTTATAAAGGAAGCAAGTACTATTATAAACTAAAAAAGGATGCAATTGCATCCTTTTCTTTTTAAATTCTTACACCAACTGGCAGCATACTTTTGTAGCGCCTATTTCTTCTAATAAATTTTGCAATTGGTGGCGCAGTTGGTACTACGCTAATGTTTCTGTCTTGAATATTTTCCATTACTAATCTTAAAAAATCTTCTACCAACTCCTTGTCGTCCGCATTTTCTGGAACCACGAGCTTTGTTAGGAAAATTTTTCTGTCTTGTAAAGAATATTCAATAGTGGCTAGTTCGCCTTCAACATCCATTTGAAATTGTCTCAAAAAGGTGTTGTCAATTAGTTCAGCTGCATCAATCATAATAAGTCTTTTTATTCAATGGAGAAAGAACTATTTTATATAGTTTTGCTCTGCAAAGGTATGAAAATATACTTGAAAAACGCCAAATATTAGATGTTAATTACTTATGAACCAGCATATAATACATGTTTATCTCATGCCTGGGATGGCAGCTAGCCCAATAATTTTTGAACATATTAAGCTTCCAGAAGATCAATTTAAGATTCATTGGTTAGAATGGATAATGCCCAAACCAAAAGAAGCATTAACAGTTTATGCCGAACGAATGGCTGCAAAGGTCGTTCATGAAAATGTGGTGTTATTAGGTGTTTCATTTGGAGGAATTTTGGTTCAGGAGATGGGCGCTTACTTAAAACTTAGAAAGCTTATCATTGTCTCTAGTGTCAAAACCAGATATGAGCTACCCCGCAGAATGAGGATAGCTCGTTTTACAAAAGCCTATAGATTGGCACCAACAAGGTTAGCACAAAATGTTGAAGCATTGGCAAAATATACTTTTGGTAAAACTGTAAAAAGAAGGGTAGAACTCTATAAAAAGTACCTTTCGGTGAATGATAAGGCCTACTTAGATTGGGCTATTGAGCAAGTAGTATGCTGGGATAGAGAGCTTGCAGATGAAAATGTTTTGCATATTCATGGGACTAATGATGCTGTATTTCCAATAAAATATATCACGAATTGTAAACCAATAAAAGGTGGCACACATATCATGATTATCAATAAATACAAGTGGTTTAACGAAAACTTGCCAAAACTCATTTTACGTTAAAATTTATTGATTTTTCATATTTTTTTTTACATTTAGGCAAATAAACTTGTTCAAAATGAAGACGATAAAGAATATTTTAGCCTTCGTCGGATTATTAAGTTTATCTGGGCTGCTCATATTTGCGGTACAAGACGCCCCAAGCGATGAAAACCTAGAAAAGAAAATCATAAACGAGTATAACGTTTATGCGCTTAATGTTCCCGACGAGTTAGATTTTGCAGGAGAAAGAGTCCCTCTGGACAATCCCGACATCCTAGAAAGAATGGATAGAGAGCTATTGGTGAATACCTATTGGCAGTCTAATGCATTATTAATGTTTAAACGCGCTAATAAACATTTTCCTGTAATTGAACCAATTTTAGAAAAGCACGGAATCCCAAACGATTTTAAATACTTAGCCGTAATTGAAAGTGGTTTGCTTAATGTTACTTCACCTGCTGGAGCTAAAGGGGTTTGGCAAATAATGAGAACTACAGGAAGAGAAAATGGATTAGAAATAAATACGAATGTAGACGAACGTTATAATCTAGAAAAGTCTACTGAAGTAGCCTGTAAGTATTTATTAAAAGCCAAAGAAAAATTTGGATCATGGACATTGGCAGCCGCCGCTTATAATGCTGGTGTTGCAGGTGTGTCAAGAAGACTAAAAGATCAAAACGTTGAAGATTATTATGATTTGTTACTAGGCGAGGAAACTGGACGTTATCTTTTTAGAATAGTGGCCTTAAAAGAGATTTTAAATCATCCTAACAAATATGGCTTCAACTTTAGGTATCAAGATCTATATCAACCAATTCCAACTTATAAAGTTGAAGTAGATACAGCTGTGACAGATTTTGTTAAGTTCTCTGAGCAGTTTGGTATAAACTATAAAATTTTAAAGCTGCACAACCCTTGGTTGCGTGAAAAGCATTTGAATAATAAGTCTAGGAAGCAATATTTTATTGAAATTCCAGAAAAGGGATATTATTCTAAACCCTAATGATAATAAAACAACATAAAAAAAGCACTGAGAACTCAGTGCTTTTTTTATGGCTATCGTCGACTTCTTCTAAATTGCCTAGAAGAAGTGGGTGTTCCATAATGTTGGTTTGGTATTGAAGCTTTCTTCATCTGTTGTTTAAACATCTTGATTTGATCTGTCAACATTCCTCTTTTATCAAGTTTTTGTGCTTCCTGTAATAATTTTTGCGCTTCTTGTTTTCTACGTTTACTAAAAGCAATTCCTGCAAGGTTTAATTTAGCCATGGCAAGATCGTGGTCCATAGATAATCCTAATGAAATGGCATTTTTAAAGTACTTTTCTGCATCATTCATGTTGGTCTGAGAAACCATGATACCGTGTAAAAAATTATAATACCCAAGTTGCTTTCTTGTCAAGGCTCCTTTTGGGTTTCTAATTTTATTTAACCATTTTTGAGCACCATCAAAGTCTTGTTTTCTTAATTTTAGAAATGCCAATAAAATAAATTCATTTTTAAAATACAGAAAAACAAAAACAGACGTCAGCATTACATACATTATTCCATTTCCAATAAAGCCTTCTATAAATTGGTAAATAGCATAGGCAAATATTAAAAGTGCTAAAACGAGTTTTATATTTTTGTTAAACATTTTTTAGGTATAAAATTAAGATTGCAAAGGTAGTAAAAACAATTAAAAATAATTTCAATTTAGTGTTTGTCAAATAAAAAAGGCTTTGTATATTTGCGCCGCACTTTTCATAAGATAAAAGTGTTGCTCAAAAAAGAATTATTCGAAGATTTTAAAGATACAATAAAATGAAAAGAACGTTTCAACCATCTAAGAGAAAGAGAAGAAACAAACATGGTTTTAGAGAAAGAATGGCTACTGTAAGTGGTAGAAAGGTCCTTGCTCGTAGAAGAGCAAAGGGTAGAAAGAAGCTTTCTGTATCTTCTGAACTTCGTCATAAGAAATAATGATTAACAATTGTTAATATATTAAAGGTGTTACTGGTCGTAACGCCTTTTTTTATATCTACTGGATAACTATTTTTGAAAAATTTTTAAAGTACACTTAACCAATGCCGAAAAGAAAAGACCTTAACTCGATTTTAATTATTGGATCTGGACCAATTATTATTGGACAAGCTTGTGAGTTTGATTACTCGGGATCTCAAGCCCTAAGATCATTACGTGAAGACGGAATTGAAACCATATTAATCAATTCAAATCCGGCTACTATTATGACCGATCCATCAATGGCAGATCACGTTTATTTATTGCCGTTAAATACAAAGTCCATTGTTAAGATTCTTAAAGAGCATCCTCAAATTGACGCAGTTTTACCAACTATGGGAGGTCAAACAGCACTCAACCTTTGTATAGAAGCAGATGAAAAGGGAATCTGGGATGATTTTGGAGTGAAACAAATTGGGGTAGATATTAACGCCATAAATATTACCGAAGATAGAGAGCAGTTTAGAGAATTAATGGGGAAGATTGACGTACCAATGGCTCCTCAAGCTACTGCAACGAGTTTCTTACAAGGTAAAGAAATAGCACAACAATTTGGATTTCCACTATGTATTAGATCTTCGTTTACTTTGGGTGGTGCAGGTGCGGCTATTGTTTATGAAGAAGAAGATTTTGACAAACTCTTGCGTCGAGGCCTAGAAATTTCACCTATACATGAAGTGATGATTGACAAGGCCATGATGGGATGGAAAGAATATGAGTTAGAATTATTACGTGATAAAAATGATAACGTGGTAATTATCTGTTCTATCGAAAATATGGATCCAATGGGAATTCATACAGGAGATTCTATCACAGTGGCACCAGCTATGACCCTATCTGATACTACCTATCAAAAGATGCGTGATATGGCCATTAAGATGATGCGTAGTATTGGTGACTTTGAGGGTGGTTGTAATGTACAGTTTGCTGTTAGTCCAGATGATAAAGAAGATATAATTGCCATTGAAATCAACCCAAGAGTATCGAGATCGTCGGCCCTAGCAAGTAAAGCAACGGGATATCCAATTGCAAAGATTGCTGCTAAATTGGCTATTGGTTACACACTAGATGAATTAGATAATCAAATCACGAAGTCAACTTCGGCTTTGTTTGAACCTACACTCGATTATGTAATTGTGAAAATTCCACGATGGAATTTTGATAAGTTTGAAGGGTCAGACAGAACATTAGGACTTCAAATGAAAGCTGTTGGAGAAGTTATGGGAATTGGAAGATCATTCCAAGAAGCGCTTCATAAGGCTACACAATCATTAGAGATTAAAAGAAATGGACTAGGGGCAGACGGTAAAGGTTATAAAGATTATAATCAAATAATCGATAAACTTAAAAATGCATCCTGGGATCGAGTATTTGTGATCTATGATGCCATACAAATGGGAATTCCTTTAAGTAAAATATACGATATCACTAAGATCGATATGTGGTACTTGAAGCAATACGAAGAATTATATCATCTTGAAAAGGAAATATCAAAATACGATATAGATACCCTTGATAAAGACCTGTTATTGGAAGCCAAACAAAAAGGGTACGGTGATCGCCAGATTGCACATATGTTAGGTTGTTTAGAAAGTCAGGTGTATAAGAAAAGGGAAGAAATGAACATTCAGCGTGTGTACAAGTTGGTAGATACTTGTGCAGCAGAGTTTAAAGCGCAAACACCTTATTATTACTCAACCTTTGAAAACGTAGTTGAAGATAAGCACGGAAACGTAGCTTCTGCAAATGAAAGTGTTGTATCTGATAAAAAGAAAATTGTGGTATTGGGTTCTGGACCTAACCGAATTGGACAAGGTATTGAGTTTGATTACTGCTGTGTTCATGGGGTGTATGCAGCAAAAGAATGTGGTTATGAAACTATTATGATTAATTGCAATCCTGAAACAGTTTCAACTGATTTTGATACAGCCGATAAACTATATTTTGAACCCGTTTTCTGGGAGCACATCTACGACATTATTCGTCATGAAAAACCAGAAGGTGTAATTGTACAGCTTGGTGGGCAGACCGCTTTAAAATTAGCAGAAAAGTTAGATAGATACGGAATTAAGATCCTAGGAACAAGTTTCCAATCATTAGACTTGGCTGAAGATCGTGGTTCATTCTCAACATTGTTAAAAGAAAACAACATTCCATATCCAAGATTTGGCGTTGCCGAAAATGCTGATGAAGCCTTGGCGTTGGCTGATGAATTAGATTTTCCAATATTGGTAAGACCTTCTTATGTGTTAGGTGGACAGGGAATGAAGATTGTTATCAATAAAGAAGAGTTGGTTGAACATGTAGTTGATCTATTAAGGAAAATCCCAAATAATAAGTTATTACTTGACCACTATTTAGATGGGGCTATTGAAGCCGAAGCAGATGCGATTTGCGATGGTGAAAATGTCTACATCATTGGTATTATGGAGCATATAGAGCCATGTGGTGTGCACTCAGGAGATTCTAATGCCACACTGCCAGCATTTAACTTAGGTGATCTTGTGATGCAACAAATTATAGATCATACGCATACCATTGCTAAAGCATTAAATACAGTAGGACTCATAAATATACAGTTCGCTATTAAAGATGATGTTGTTTACATAATCGAAGCTAACCCAAGAGCCTCGAGAACGGTTCCATTTATCGCAAAAGCATACAAAGAACCCTACGTAAATTATGCAACCAAAGTGATGCTTGGAGAAAATAAGGTTACCGACTTTGATTTTAAGCCACATTTAGATGGATATGCAATTAAGCAACCAGTATTCTCATTCAACAAATTCCCAAATGTAGATAAGACTTTGGGCCCAGAAATGAAGAGTACAGGAGAGAGCATATTATTCATTGAGAGCTTAAAAGATGACGAGTTTTACGATTTGTACTCAAGGCGAAAGATGTATTTGAGTAAATAAATTCATCCGTTTAACGATTTTTCATACAAAAATTCGCAAGAATTGGTTAATTTAGTTGCTGTTAAGCGCTATTAATCATACTATGAAAAGAAAACTACTTATTTTATTATCATTTTTTGTGATATCTATGGGATATGCACAAATCGTTGGTGATCAAACCGATGATTTTGAGGATGCCACTACTCAAGGTTGGAGTCACGCCATACCAAGTCCCTTTGATCCAGAAAATATAGCAACTGGAGGTCCAGCTGGAGCAAACGACAACTATATTCAAATGAGTAATACTGGGACTAACGGTAGTCCTGGAGCTAGACATCTAATGTTCAATCGGGATGCCCGATGGATGGGTAATTATACTGCCACTGGAATTGTTGCTATAAGAATGAATGTTAGAAATACAGGAGCAAATGATTTGCACCTGAGAGTTGCTTTAAGAGGTGGCCCTAATGTTAGTTGGATAGCAACAACAACACCGGTTGAGGTTCCTGTTAGTAGCGGATGGGTAACCATTGAAATCCCAATTTCTGTTTTAGATTTCACCGTTTCTAGCGGAAGTGATACCGTGGCACAAGTTTTGGCCGATGTAAGTTCTGAGATACGTATTTTAAGTAATGATGGAAATGATGTTTCAGGTCAAGCGGCACTGCATAAAGGAGATTTAAGAGTCCAAGCGTCTAATTTTGATAATATTAGAGCAGCTACTTCTTTTTTAAGTACAACTGAAAGAACAAAACCAAGTGAGTTTAGAATTTCACCAAATCCTGGTAGAAATGCATTGAATTTAAAACTATCAAGCCTTGATACAAATTCAACAGTAGAAGTATTTGATGTTTTGGGGAAAAAGATTTATGCCGATAGAATTTCTGATATCAATAAAACAGTTGATGTTTCACAATGGAATACTGGCGTATATTTAGTTAGAATAAACTCTGACCTAGGTAGTCAAACCAAAAGATTTGTCAAACAATAATTATTATATATAGATAAAAAAAAAGCCACCAAAGAGGTGGCTTTTTTTATTCTACACTTTCTTCAGCGCGTTTAATAATATTTTCTGGAAGTGCTTTTTTGGCTTTGGCTCCCATCTTTTTAAGTTTCTCTACACTGGTTATTAAATTACCACGACCCTCAACAAGTTTATTCATGGCCGCCGAGTAATTATTTTTTGCGCGATCAATATCTTTACCAACACCTGTTAAGTCCTTAACCAAGCCTTCAAATTTATCGTATAAGGCGCCAGCTTGACGCGCTATTTCAATAGCATTACGCTGCTGTTTTTCATTATTCCACATGGTATCAATGGTACGTAATGTTGCTAATAGTGTTGCTGGAGTTACAATGACAATATTCTTCTCAAAAGCCTTATTATACAAACTATTATCCTCATTTAATGCCACAGCAAATGCAGGTTCAATAGGGATAAACATTAAAACAAAATCTGGAGATTCAATATCGTATAGATCTTGATAGTTTTTTTCAGATAACTGATCTACATGCTTTTTTATAGAACTAACATGACTCTTTAAAAATGCTTCTTTATCTCCATCATCACTGTTTATATAGCGCTCATAATCTGTTAGAGAAACCTTCGAGTCAATAATCATTTTTTTATTATCAGGAAGGTGTAACACCACATCGGGCATCACTCTAGAACCGTCTTCCAAAGTAAAACTTTGTTGTACAAAATACTCTCTATCTTTCTCTAAGCCAGACTTTTCGAGTACACGCTCCAGTACCAACTCACCCCAATTACCCTGCATTTTACTATCTCCTTTTAAGGCCTTGGTAAGGTTGGTAGCCTCTTTGGTCATTTGAAGATTTAAATCTTTTAATCCAAGTAACTGCTCCTTTAATGCAGAGTGCATACTAATACTTTCTTTTTGTGAATCTTCAACTTTCTTTTCAAAAGTTTGAATTTTTTCCTGTAATGGATTAAGAATAGTTTTAAGCTGTTCTTTGTTTTGCTTGGTAAATTCTTCAGAGTTACTTTTCAATATTTTATTGGCCAAATTTTCAAACTCTTTTGAGAATTTTTCTTGTAATGCTGCAACTTCCTCTTTCTGCTCTTCATTCTTCTTTAAAAGCGTATCAAACTCCACATTTTTTTGTACCAGTTCAATGTTTAATCCTTCACGTTCATCCCTAAATTGGTCGCGTTCCTTTTCAAGTGCAGCTATGGTTTCTTTTAATGAAGCGTTAGTAGTGGTTAGCTGTTGTTCACGTTCTACTAAAGCACCTTTCTCACTTTTACCTTTTAGTTTGCTTATAAGCATACCAACATATGCACCTACTGCGGTTGCAACAATGATAGATAGTATCAAAATGAGATTGTCGTTCATTAAAAAAGTCGTTTCTCAAATATACATTTATAGATAAGTTTTACAAAGCGAATGCTGGGTTACTTATTAACTTTAAATGACTTGAATTTTTGATCGAAAGAGATCAGGTCTTTTGGAAATAGCGAACTAAACCGATTATTCTTAATTAAGTTTTCTGGCGTATCTATTATAGTTTCCTCATTGGTCATTATAATTATCTTATCACATAGTTGAATGGCCAAATCAATTTCATGAGAAGAAAACAATATGGTCTTGTTATTATCTTTCGCAAGTTTTTGGAGTAGTTTTAAAATGTAAGCCTTATGATAAATATCAAGATGCGTTGTTGGCTCATCTAAAATAATAAGGTTTGTATCTTGAGCTAAGGCACGCGCAATCATTACTTTTTGTAATTGTCCGTCACTTATTTCGAAGCACCGACTGTCTTTGATCTCTTGTAAGTTGGTTTGAGCGAGCGCATTATTAATTATGCGTAGATCGTTTTGGGTTAAGCTACCTACCCAATTTGTATAGGGCTGCCTTCCTAATGCCACTAATTCAAATACCGATAAGTTTTTGGACGCTATAGATTCGGTGAGAACCAAACTTAAAACCTTAGCCAATGCTATACTTGTATAGCTTTCTAAAGGTTTATTATTTATATCAATCGAACCGCCAAGTTTTGGCTGTACCTGCGTTAGCGTTCTTAAAAGTGTAGATTTACCTATTCCATTAGCACCCACCAATCCTATTAGTTCTCCAGAGTGTAATTCAATAGCAATATTTGAAGCAATTGTTGTCTTTGACTTTTTGTTGCTGTACCCAACTGAAAGGTCTGTAGTTTTTAAAACGATATGTTGCTGCGCTGTTTTCAATTAAAAAACCATTTTACGTTTTCTTACTAATAGCCATATTACTACTGGTGCTCCAATTAATGATGTAATAGCGTTAATTGGTAATGTATAATCACTTGTAGGTAATTGTGCAATACTGTCACATATAAGCATTACAATTGCCCCAAAAATAAATACCGCAGGAATTAAAACTTTATGATTGGCAGTGTTAAAGATTTGCCTAGTCATATGCGGTATTGCCAAGCCCACAAAAGCAATAGGGCCTGCAAATGCCGTAATGGTTCCTGCAAGTAAGCTAGTAGCAAGAATAATGAGTAATCTACTTCTATTAATATTTAGTCCTAAACTTTTTGCATAATTTTCGCCTAGTAAAAGTGTATTGAGTGCCTTTATGGTAAATACACTCAATAGAATACCCAAAAAACATACAACAAAGAGAATAAACACTTCGTTCCAACTTAAATTACCGAGACTACCAAATCCCCAAAAAATATACTGTTGCAATTGCTCGGCGGTTGCAAAATATGCCAATACGCTTACAATGGCAGCGGTTATACTGGCAAACATTAGTCCTATGATTAATATGGCCATGGTGTCCCTTACTTTTATAGAAACTAATGTGACTAAAAGTAATACCAAAAAGCTTCCCAAACTTGCAGCTAGAACGATACTCCACTTAGAGGTTAGGGCAAGGGCAATTGACCCTGTAAAAAAAGTAGCGCCCATAATGGCAAAAGCAACTCCTAAACTTGCACCCGAACTAATCCCTAAAACAAATGGTCCCGCCAATGGATTTCTAAACAGGGTTTGCATCAACAAACCAGAAACTCCCAGTCCAGAGCCCACAATAATAGCTGTTATTGCTTTTGGTAAGCGATAGTTTTGTATGATGTACATCCAATTTTCATTGTCGATACTGTTTCCAAGAAGTACTGCAAACACTTTCTTAAATGGTATGGTAACAGAACCAAGGCTTATATTTAGTAAAAAGCAAATGGCAAATACTAAAACTAGTAGCGCAAAGGAGAATTTATATGATCTTAATTTACCCAACTTACTTCAATGGTTTAAAGAAATTGGTTTGATAATCTGGCAACAATTCTTGATGACAAATTTTAATAATATCTTTTAGCACTAAATCTGGCCTGGCAAATCCCATTTCATAATAAGTGACTCCTCCAGTTGCTCCTGTAGTGGTAGAAAAAGAATACACCATCTTATTTTTAAATGCCTTGAATTTTGAATAATGCTCATTTGCCTGATTCAATGCTTCTAAACTTGCATAGTATGACGGGCTTAACCAAATATCGGCGTTACTCCCTTTTTCATAAACAGTTTCAAAGTTTAAAGCAAGACTACCTTGTCCAGATGTATCTTTCCATAAATAATTAACATTGGCATCTTTTAAGAATTGTGCTTCAGGACTTGTTCCGCTTGGCAAATACCAAACATCTTCGTGTAAAGCTCCACTTACTATTGTTGGAGCAGTGCTTACTGTAGCAGCAAGTTCTTTGGCATTTAAATAGTTTAATTCTATTTCATTAAAAATAGAATCTGCTTCCTTTTCTTTATTAAATAGTACGCCAAAAAACTTGATCCATTCTGCCTTAGCGAGTGGAGAATTTTCAACCCAATCTCCATTATAAATTACAGGAATACCTGATTTTTTAATGGTTTCAAAGGTGCGATTACTTCCATCAACGCCAAATCCAATAACGATATCTGGTTGTAATTCAAGTAGTACTTCGGTATTGATGCCTTCGTTTTTTCCTAATTCTCTCACGGCACCACTTTCAATTCGTGCTCTCGTCTTTTTGGACGATACATAGTCAGTGCCTGGAAACCCAACCAACGTATGCGCTACACCCAATAATTCGAGTGCAGGTATATGCGTAGTAGACGTCACAACAATTTCATTGATAGGAAGCTCTTCATTTAAAAACTCATGTGTAAATACCTTATTGGCATTTGGCCATGGACTGTTTATTTCAATAATCTTAGAATGTTCACCACTTATAATAGTAAACCCTTCGGCATATTTAAGTGCAGTGATACTTGTATTTGATTGAGATATACGCTCTTTTTTTTCTTGCTTTTTGCAAGCAACAAGAAGCACAAGGGCGACCAATGTGATAAATTTATTCAAGCGATCAATTTTGAGTTCAAAAGTAATATTATTTAATCTTTTTATGGAAGCGTTAAACAAAATGTTTACTTTCGCACAGAATTTTGGTTCGATATTAATTTTTGATATCGATTAAAAGGGAATCTGGTTAAAGTCCAGAACTGTTCCCGCAACTGTAAGCTACAAAGCTTCGTACAAACTTCAAGTCACTGGAGAAATCTGGGAAGACATGTACGAAGACGCAAGTCAGGAGACCTGCCTAATTCAAACAATAAAGTCAAACTTTCGGGATAAAAGTTTTGATGCAATAAATGCATACTATTCCGAGCAATTATTTATGAAATGAATGCAAGAAACATTGTTTTAAGTGCATGCTGTGTGCTTATTACATTAAGTGGTTTTTCACAAGAAGAACAAGAACAACAACAACTTGATGAAGTTGTTGTAACTGGATCACGCTTTGAAATTAAAAAAGAAGATTCAGGTAAAGTCATTACCAAGATTACCCAGGAGCAATTACAGCAAATGCCTGGTAAATCTGTTGCAGAAATTATTAACCTTACGGCAGGAGTTGAAATTAACGGAGCCAGGAGTAATGCTGGTCAAAACCTTAGTTATTTTGTTAGAGGAGGTAGAAACAGGCAGGTTGTTATTTTAATTGATGGAGTAGCTTTAACCGATGCTTCTCAAATTGCTAACGACTTCGATTTACGCTTGCTAAATGTCAATCAAGTAGCATCAATAGAAATTTTAAAAGGTGCCTCCAGTACTTTATATGGTTCAGGAGCAGGAACGGCAGTGATTAATATTAAATTAAAAGACGCTGGTAAAAAGGGCTTTCAGTCAAATATTAGAAGTGTTTTTGGGAGCAATCAATCTAGCAACGAAAACACCTATCGATTGGCCTCTTTCCAAAATAGCGTATCATTTAATGGGACATTAAATAACTTGTCTTATTTATTAAGTTTTGGCAATACCTATACCGATGGGTTGTCGGCAATTTCTAACGGGACTGAAGAAGATGTTTATAACGGCATTAATTCAAATTTAAAAATAGGGTATGAGTTTAGTGATACCTTTAAGGCAACCCTATATGGAGGTTTTGATAAGTTTAAAGCAGCATACGATGATGGATTTGCCTTTGCTGATGCCGATAATTTATTAACCAGCGAGCAAGAACGATTAGGATTATCATCTACATATAATTACCATCGTGGGAGTATCACCTTAAATGCAGCATACAACGAGGTTGAAAGAGATAATGAATCGGCTTTTCCAACGCTATTTAATTCAAAAAGCTATACCGTTGATGTTTTCAATAAGTATCGCTTTAATAATAACTTTTTTACGGTTCTTGGCGTAAATTATAAACAAAGCGAAATGGAAAGCTTCGCGGTTCCATTTGGGGAGACCGCTTTGACACAGAGTATTAACCAGCGCAACGCCAACTTTGAGATTATTGATCCCTATGTCAATATTGTCTACCAAACTGCATCTGGTTTAAGTATAAATTCTGGTGTACGGTTAAATAATCATAGCGAATATGGATCTAATTTTGTCTATAATGTGAACCCATCTTTTAAAATGGATACTGGCTTTGGATATTTTAAAGGACTAGCCAGTTATAGTACAGCATATATCACCCCATCATTATATCAGCTGTTTGAGCCAACCTATGGAAATGCCGATTTACAACCAGAAGAAAATGCCACAATTGAAGCTGGTATTGAATTAGGGTTTGCTAAAAATGCTACAATTAGTGCAGTTTACTTTAGTAGAAAAGAAACAAATTTTATTGATTTTGTCGATTTAGGAAATTGGGTGTTTCAATACAATAATATAGACGATAGTTTTACTGCAAGCGGAATTGAAGTGCTTGTAGATTATAAAATTTCCAGCAAATTTAACACGCATTTTAACGGAACCTTTACCAAAGTAGATGAAGATTTAAACCTTCGAATTCCTGAAATTAAATTAAACGCCAGATTCGATTATCGATTTAGTGACAAATCCCAGGCCACCCTGAGTTATCAATATAACGATAAAAGAAATGATGCTTTCTACAATGCCGATACTTTTATGACCGAAGATGTGGTTTTGGGAAGTTTTAGTTTGGTTGATCTGTATTATAGCCATACAGTGCTAAATGATAAAATGACCCTATTCTTAAATTGCTCGAATGTACTTAATGAAGAATTTGAAGAACTCTATGGATATAACACAAGAGGAAGAAATATAAGTTTTGGATTTAATTTAAACCTATAAAAAAAAGCCGCGATAAGCGGCTTTTTTTATTGTTCGAGTTTTGTCTTATTCGTTTGAATCGTTTCGGGACTCAAATACATGGTATCTTCAAAAGGTAATAACATGGCATTTTGGCCAACAATATCTGGAACCTCAATGGCTAGTGGTATTCTTCGCCCATTAGCCTGTATATCTGCTAAAGCAATAGCCAATAAGGGTTCGTTTACATCTCCCAGCATTCCAAAATTACTCGGGTTTTCTCTTTGGGCAAAGCCTGGTGTAGCTCCCATTCCATTTGATGGAACTACATCTTGGTCTTTGTTAACAGTAATGGCAACCAAGGGTTGCATGGCATAGGTGTGATTTGGATTTGCACCTTCACGTTGTAAATTAGGCGAGTCATATATAGTTATTGACGCTTGAGACTTTCCAACAGTAGCATCACCAATTTGAATAACATCTATATAGGCGCTTAAACTATTGATCATCATTTCGCTTGCCGAGGCCGAACTTCCAGTAGTAATAATATAGACCTTATCGAGGTTTAAACTGTTAATTGGTGTTCCGTTATCTAATTCGTTGTCAAATTCAACATCAAAATTTAATTCAGACAAATCTTGATTATACAATAGTTTTGCAAATACTTGTCCAAAAAATTGCCCAGTGATCATACTTCCTAAATAAGAAGCTGTTCTAACAGATCCGCCTGGATTATATCTTAGATCAACAATAACATGATCTACATTATTGGCGGCAAAATTGCCAAATGCAGCATTTAGCTGACTGTCAAAACTTGAGGTAAAACCATTGTATACAATATAACCTGCTTTTTTTCCACCTACGTCTAATACATCTGTGTAAAATACTGGGTTTTCTGTATAGGTTTCTTTAGTAAGCACAGCCGTTTGACCATTGGTTGTAATAATATCATCGTTTAAGTTGGTAGGTGTGCCATTGTCATCGTAATCTGCAAAACCAACCGTATATGAATCTGGCCCAAATAATTCGTTAAAGTTAGATGCCGTTATTGTGGTTCCATCAACTTCGGTGATCACATCTCCCCGCATTAATCCTTGAGTGTCGGCATTACTATTAGGTAACACCAAGCGCACTACACCAAATAAGTTTGATGAGCTCCCTGGCATTGGGTATAAATTAATTTCTATTCCAGAGCGTTTACTAACCCCACTAAACTGTGCCTCAAGGGTTATATAATCATCGGTAATCCAACTAAACCTGTCAACAGTTGAGCGCTGATATATTAAGCTTTCAAAAAGTTCTTCTGGCGTTGTAAACGAATTTAAATAATCGGCGTACTCGGCATCAGAAGAAAACCTGTCGTTAGCAAGGTTAGGGATATTATCTTTGTATAGGTAAACGGCATTCATACCCTTCCATACAAAATCACTAATTTCACTTGCAGAAACGGTATTGTCATCATCGTCTTCAAAACAGCTTATACAAATAAAGGAGGTGAGTAATATCAATAATAGATACTTAAAAAATTTCATAGCGTTAATGTTTTTTATACAACTTTAAATTTAGTCACAATATTGTAAAAATAAAATTATTTGTAATAGTGTGTAACAAAATATAAAGTGTATCGTCGTAATATCAAATAGCACAATAAGTGTTATTAGCTAACCACAAAAAATGACACAGGCTGAGTTTTTAAACATAGTAATGCCTTTTAAGGATAAAGTATTTCGTTTGGCAAAACGGTTATTGGTTTCGCAGGAAGAAGCAGAAGATGCAACGCAGGAGATTTTGTTGAAACTTTGGAATAATAAGCAAAAGATAAGCGAGTACAAAAATGTAGAAGCATTTTCTATGACAATGACAAAAAACTTTTGTTTGGATAAGTTAAAGTCTAAGCACTCTCAAAATTTGAAGATCGTGCATAGTAATTATCAAGACAACAGCGTGTCGGTGCAGAAGCAGGTTGAGTTAAATGATAGTTTGAGTTGGGTATCAAAAATAATGGAAGAACTCCCTGAGCAACAAAAAATAATAATGCAACTAAGAGATATAGAGCAATACGATTTTGATGAGATAGCCAAAATGCTAGATATGAATCCAACGGCAATTAGAGTTGCCTTATCAAGAGCGAGAAAAACATTAAGAGAAAAACTAACAAAAACACATAGTTATGGTGTTAAATAGTATAGAAAAGTTACTTGAAAAGTACGACAACGGAGAAACAACATTAAAAGAAGAGCAACAGTTAAAAGACTATTTTTCTAACGAGACTGTTCCGCCACACTTAGAAGTGTACAAATCAATGTTTCAGTATTTTTTGCAAACCCAAGAAGAACAGTTCACTAAAGACGTTCCATTAAAACCTAAGAAAACAATCAAATTGTATCGATGGATTTCAGTAGCCGCAGTAGCCGTTCTAATGCTTGGAATTTACACGCAGGTTGGAAGCAGCCAGCAGGGAGTAAGATCAGTTTCTGACCTTTCTGAGGAAGAAAAAATTACTTACTACCAAACTAAGGAGTTATTTGCCATGTTATCAAACAACCTAGACAAAGGAACCAGCACTATTAATTTAATGTCTGACAACTTTGAAAAAGGCACAGATAAATTGGCATACCTTGGAGAAATGTCAAAGACAACAGATAAAATTTTAAAGTAAAAAACCAATTAGAAT
Source organism: uncultured Flavobacteriaceae bacterium (assembly GCA_964487005.1). Lineage (GTDB taxonomy): Bacteria > Bacteroidota > Bacteroidia > Flavobacteriales > Flavobacteriaceae > CAZAPO01. The sequence goes on along the minus strand of CAZAPO010000093.1, from coordinate 5,909 downwards.
AATTAAACAGTAGAAAACATGAAAAAGTTAGTATTAATAATAGCAATTATGGTAGCACCTTTAATGTCATTTGCTCAAGCAGGGTTATTTGACAAGTATGAAGATATGGAAGGTGTAGGTTCAGGAGTTGTAAACCAAAAAATGTTTGAAATGATTGCCACTATCGATGTAGATATGGACGATCCTGAAGCAGAAGCCATGTTAGAATTAATTAAGAAGATTAAAAGCTTAAAGTTCTTAACTACCGGTGATCAATCTATCGCAAAACAAATGGCATCAGACGTTACGCGTTACGTTGGTAACTCATCACTAGAAGAATTAATGCGTTTTAAAGACGGTGACCAAATGGTGAAGTTTTATGTACGCGAAGGTTCTAAAGCAAATCACGTAAAAGAATTATTGATGTATGTAACTGGATTAAAAGAGTTGACTAAAGATTCAGATATTACCATCAACGGTGAGAAGCGTGACATTGAGACAGTTATCGTATCTTTATTGGGAGATATCGATTTAAATGAAGTGTCTAAGATCACCAAGTCAATGAATATTCCAGGTGGAGAACACTTAAAGAAAGCTGGAGACAAGAATTAATCGAAATCAAGATTAAAAAAAGAAAATTATCATCTAGATGTACACATCAATCAAAAAAATAGTAATGTCTATCATTGTAGCTACCGTTTTAACCAGCTGTGGTTACAATGGTGAGACATTGCAAGGTTATTACGTAGTCAATCAAGAAGCACCTAACTTTATTTCAATAGATATTCCAGTGAGTTTTGTCAATCTGGAAAATGCCGAGCTTACAGAAGTGCAGCAAGAGGCGTATGAGTCTATTAATAAGTTAAATATGCTTGGGTACAGAAAAGATGATGGCAATGAAGCCGAGTATAAAACAGAACTAGCAAAAGTACAAACAATCTTAAAAGACGATAAGTATCAAGATCTTTTTAGAGGAGGTAATTCTACTGATGGAAGGATTGTAGTTAAATACATTGGAGATGATACCTCTATTGATGAGCTTGTAGTTTTTGGTACTATGAATAATGCTGGTTTTGGAATTATACGTGTGTTAGGAAATAAAATGGAACCTGCAAAAATTATGAAGTTAGGTGATGTTGTGAATCAGATATCATCAGAAGAAAATGCAGTAGAAGACTTTATGAGGTTCTTTACACCTTCATCGGGAGACTTTGAAAGTGATATTGAAGATTTTTCGGAAGTATTCGATTAATAATCAATCAAAAGAGAAACGAACACATATAAGTTTTAGAGCAATCTAAAATTTACATACATGAAATGTTAATAAAAGCCTGCAATTATTGCGGGCTTTTTTTATGAATTATCTTTAGATTTTACAACGACAATGTTTATTCCTATAGCCAAAAAACCTACAAATAAAATGGCCATTACTATAGGGCTGTCAAGAAGATCTAATAATCCGGCAACAAAAAAGAACGCCACCAAAAGCCCACTAAGTAGTAATGACTGTTTATCACTCATTAGATACCCGTATAGTTACTTGGTGTGATTTCTTTTAGCGCTGCCTTAATGGTGTCATTAACGTCTAAGGTGTCTATAAAATTTGCAATAGAAACCTGTGTAATTGCTTCATTAGTTCTGGTTAATCCTTTTAAGGCTTCATACGGATTCGGATAACCTTCTCTGCGTAAAATAGTTTGTATCGCTTCAGCAACTACAGCCCAATTTTGCTCCAGATCTTCTGCAAATTTTCTTTCGTTTAACAACAATTTATTCAAGCCTTTTAACGTAGAAGCAAATCCTATGAGCGTATGTCCAAACGGAACACCAACATTTCTTAACACCGTACTATCGGTAAGGTCACGCTGTAATCTGGAAATTGGTAATTTGGCAGCTAGGTGTTCAAAAACGGCATTGGCAATGCCGAGGTTACCCTCACTATTTTCAAAATCAATTGGGTTCACCTTATGCGGCATAGCAGAACTACCAACTTCACCTTTTTTAATTTTTTGTTTAAAGTAGTCCATCGACACATAGGTCCAAATATCTCTATCAAGATCTATCAATATAGTATTGATACGTTTTAAGCAATCAAAAAGGGCAGCCATATGATCGTAATGTTCAATTTGCGTGGTTGGAAACGAATGCTGCAACCCTAATTTGCTTTGTACAAAACTGGTTCCAAAAGATTTCCAATCTATATTTGGATATGCCACATGATGTGCATTATAATTACCTGTGGCACCACCAAACTTTGCCGCACTTGGAATATCGTTTAATAAATTAAACTGTTCTTTTAAGCGAACCACAAACACCTCAATTTCTTTACCTAAACGGGTAGGTGAGGCTGGTTGCCCATGAGTTCTTGCTAACATGGGTACGCTTTCCCATTCTTTAACAAGTTCCTCAAGTTTTTCCAATACTTGGAAATAGGCAGGTACATAAACATCATTCATTGCTTCTTTAATGCTTAAAGGAATGGCCGTGTTATTAATATCCTGCGAGGTGAGTCCAAAGTGAATAAACTCCTTATATTCAGAAAGACCAAGCTTGTCAAATTGTTCTTTTATAAAGTACTCAACAGCTTTTACATCATGGTTGGTGATCTTTTCTATCTCTTTAATTGCGGTAGCATCTGCATTAGTAAAATCTTGATAAATCTTACGTAATTCAGGAAATAAAGCTGCATCAATAGTTGATAACTGAGGAAGCGGTTGCTCACAAAGTGCAATAAAATATTCTATTTCTACTAAAACACGATACTTAATTAGTGCAGCTTCAGAAAAATAGGTGCCTAAAGCTTCAACTTTGTTTCTATAACGACCATCAATTGGAGAGATTGCAGTAAGACTTGATAACGACATGCTGTGTTGCTTTTAAGAAGTTGCAAAGATAATTCATTTAACGAGAAGCAAGAAGTATGAGTGCCGAAGTTTTTAACCAAAAGCACTACTTTTTCAACTTTTTAAATATTCGTCGTGCTCTAGCTTTATATCCAGCACTGCCTTTGGCGTATCCACGTTCTAATATTTGAAGTAGTTCTGGATGCACCCAATCGTAATCTTTACCGAGTTTAAAAAGCGTATTCATTGAGTAGGCTTGAGCAGCTACTTTTTGATTCGTAATCAAATGATCAAAACTTAATTCAATAATACGTTCTTTATGTACCGATTTTAAATGTTCCTTGGTTTTGTTATGATCTTTGTGATAATAAGCTTCGATTAGATATTCGCAAACTTTCGCTATTGGTCTAACGGCAGGATCTTGATGCACTTTAGGCATTTCTTGGGTTATTCTATCTAAATGCGGTAAAATAGCATCTAGGTTTTCTCTAGCAACAAACTCTAGTAACCAGGCTGCCCTGTTTGAAACTTTATCGTCAACCTGAAACAGTATGTCTAAAACCTTATCCATCAAATCGGGATGATCGATCACAAGCAATGCATATTTCTTCCGATTCTCGCGTGAGTGGTTCACATAGTCAAGTTCTTTATATAATTCATTGGTTGTCATCATAAAAATGAGTTAATGTGAGAACAATGGCAAACGGTTTTTAGTAAATTTACTAGAGCCGTATAAATTTATATTAAAGTAACATGATATGAAACTTCTAAAAAAAATATTATTAGGTCTATTGGTTGTATTCATCATCGCACAATTTTTTGGGCCAGAAAAGAATGAAGGAGCTATTGCTTCAGTTGATGCCTTTTTTAGTGAAACCAATCCACCAGAAAATGTAAAGGTAATTCTTAAAGAAGCTTGTTTTGATTGCCACAGCAATTTTACGCGATACCCCTGGTACAATAAAATTACACCAGTTAATTATTGGTTGGCAGATCATGTGAGACATGGCAAAGGTGATTTAAATTTCTCTGAGTGGGATACGTATAAACTAAAACGTAAAGACCATAAAATGGAAGAGATCATGGAGGAGGTTAAAGGAAAAGGAATGCCCCTTGATTCATATACATGGACACATGCTGAAGCACGGCTTACAGATGAGCAGATAGCGGCTATAGTTACTTGGACCAAGGAGGTTAGAGATCGGTATTCGGTACAAAAATCAAATGAATAAAGACCTCCGGTAGTTGTTATTTGCACTTTGGAATTCCTATTTTTGAGTGATTAATCAACTATGAGTAAAAAAGTACTTATTATTGGCTTTGTTTGGCCAGAACCTAAAAGCTCTGCTGCGGGAACTAGAATGATGCAGCTCATTGAAGCATTCCAGTCAAGCAAGTATCAAGTGACCTTTGCTAGTCCATGTGCAAAATCAGAGAATGCTTTTGATCTAAAAAGTATAGAGGTAATTCCAACAGAGATAGAACTTAATAGTAGTAGTTTTGATCATTTTGTTAAGAAACTACGTCCAGACGTGGTTATGTTTGATCGCTTTATGATGGAAGAACAATTTGGTTGGCGCGTTGCAGAACACTGCCCTCACGCTTTGAGGATTTTAGATACCGAAGACTTGCATTGTTTAAGAAAGGGCAGAAGTAGGGCCTTTAAAGAAGGACAACCATTTAGCGAAGCCTATTTATATAATGACCTTGCCAAACGTGAAATTGCCAGCATTTTTAGGTGTGACCTTAGTTTGATCATTTCAGAGGTTGAAATGCACCTACTTACCACCAAATTTAAAGTTGATAAAGCACTACTACATTATGTGCCTTTTATGATTGATGCCGTAGAAAGTAATACAGGCCTACCTAAATTTAAGGAGCGTCAGCATTTTGTAACAATAGGCAATTTTTTGCACGAACCCAATTACAGATCGGTGGTGCATTTAAAAGAAAATATCTGGCCCCTTATAAAAAAGCAGTTACCAGAGGCGCAAATGCATGTGTATGGGGCATATTCATCAGAAAAGGTTCACCAATTACATAAAGAGTCAGATCGATTTTTGGTGAAAGGATTTGCTCAAGATGTTAACATAATTATGCAGCAAGCGCGCGTGTGTTTGGCACCCTTGCAGTTTGGAGCTGGATTAAAAGGAAAACTGTTTGATGCCATGGTCAATGGTACACCATGTGTGACTACTAACATAGGTGCAGAAGGCGTTTATGGTGATTTGCAACCAAATGGATTTATAGAAGATGACACAGAAAAATTTGTTTATAGTGCCATTGAATTATACACCAATAATGAAGTATGGAGTGAGCGTCAAGAATTTGGTTTTGAGGTAATTAATAAGCGATTTAGAAAAAATACTTTAAGTAGAAAATTGTTAAGTAAGATTGAGCAAACCCTTGAAAATTTAACCGAACATAGATTGCATAATTTTATGGGTGCTATGCTACAACACCATAGTTTGCAAAGCACTAAATTTATGTCGCGTTGGATAGAAGAGAAGAATAAAATTGATTAAAAATGAAAATTGAAGATCACGTATTTATTAATGGATATAAACATGTACTATATCAACCAGAACGCATACAACCAAAAACGTCTGTAGAGCGCAGTACCACTTTTTATAATTGGCTCGATGGACGCCGCTCGGTACGTGAGTATTCTAGTGAGCCAGTCCCAAAAGCAGTGATTGAAAACATTTTAATGGCAGCTTCAACTGCACCTTCGGGTGCGCACAAACAACCTTGGACCTTTTGTGCGGTTTCAAACCCAGACTTAAAGCATCAAATACGATTAGATGCTGAAGCCGAAGAACGTGAAACCTACGCCAACCGAATGAGTGATCGTTGGAAAAAAGATCTCGCGCCATTAGGCACAGATGCTAATAAACCTTTTATAGATGAAGCGCCATGGGTGATTGTCGGATTCAAGCGTGTCTACGAACATGAGGGTGATGAACGTCATAACAATTATTACGTGAACGAATCTATGGGTATCGCTAGTGGGATGCTAATTACTGCTATACATAATGCCGGATTGGTTACTTTGACGCATACGCCTAGTCCGATGAATTTTTTAAT
>CAZAPO010000092.1:0-7767 GCA_964487005.1 uncultured Flavobacteriaceae bacterium | reverse complement strand
ACCATGTATGCTCATGGAAAGTATGCTGTATTAATTTGTATTCAAGGAATGGATACTGCGGGTAAAGACAGCATGATTAGAGAAGTTTTTAAAGATTTTAATACTCGAGGAATTGTTGTACATAGTTTTAAAGTACCTACCCCTAAAGAGTTGGCTCACGATTATATTTGGCGCCATTATATTGCCCTACCACAACGGGGTAAATTTGGAATTTTTAATCGTACACATTACGAGAACGTACTTGTAACAAGGGTACATCCTGAGTATATTTTAGGGGAGAATATCCCATCCATAAATACTGTAGCTGATATTAATGATGACTTTTGGAAACAAAGATTTGAACAAATCAATAATTTTGAGAAACATATTGCCGAGAATGGAATGATCATTTTTAAATTCTTTTTAAATCTATCAAAAGAAGAACAAAAAAACAGATTGCTTCGACGATTATACAAGCAGGAAAAGAACTGGAAATTCTCACCAGGAGATCTCAAAGAGCGTAAACTTTGGGATAAATACCAAGTGTGTTATGAAGAAGCTATTAATAACACTTCCAAGCGGCACGCTCCGTGGTATACCATTCCTGCAGATAATAAACCTATTGCACGTTATATTGTAGCTAGAATTTTATATGAAACTCTAAGTCAATATTCTGATATTGTAGAACCAGAACTTGACGATGATGTCAAAGCTAATATTGAAGTTTATAAACAACAACTTGAAAACGAGTAGCATTAAACCAATTTGTACCGTTAAGGTCTAATAGTATATATGGTTCTTACATTTGTGATTTTTTTAGTTAAGACCATAACTTTTATAGTTATTTAAAAATCCGGTTTAATACCGGATTTTTTTATGATTTCTTTTTCAATCTTATCTTTTAATAATGGTATATTTAAAATTCAAAAATTGACCATAAATTTTTGAAACAAGAATAACCATCAATCTCACAAAGCGTGAGTTAAATTAGCTAATAATATGAAACGATTTCTTCAAATAGTTTTCTTAAGTTTTTCATTAATCTTAAACGCACAATCAGACCAAGAGGTTATTAAAAACATTTTTGATTCATCATTAAGTAATGGCAAAAGTTATGAGTGGCTCGACTACTTATCTAACCAAATTGGAGGACGCTTGTCTGGTTCTTTAAATGCAGAACGAGCGGTACAATGGACTAAAGAGGAGTTAGAAAATGTAGGCCTTGATAAAGTGTGGCTTCAGCCAGTTATGGTTCCAAAATGGGTAAGAGGTGCACCAGAGTTTGCTTATATAGAGTCAGAATCAGGAAAGACTATTAATGTAAATATTTGTGCTTTAGGTGGCTCGGTGGCAACGCCAGCTGTTGGTTTAAAGGCAAAAGTAATAGAAGTTCAAGGCATAGAAGAATTGGCTACACTAGGCAGAGAAAAGATCGAAGGTAAAATAGTGTTTTTTAATCGCCCAATGGACGAGACATTAATTAATACTTTTAGAGCATATGGAGGCTGTGTCGATCAGAGAGGCAACGGAGCTAAGGAAGCGGGCGAATACGGTGCTGTTGGAGCAATTGTTCGATCAATGAATTTACGATTGGATGATTTCCCGCATACAGGTGCCATGAATTATGGTGATACTCCAGTGAACGAAAGAATTCCTTCAGCAGCAATTAGTACGAACGATGCCGAACTATTAAGTAGTATGCTTAAATTAAATAAAGATCTTCAATTTTATTTTAGACAAAGTTGTCAGCAATTAGATGATGTGCTTTCATACAATGTCATAGGAGAAATTACGGGCAGTGAGTTTCCAAATGAATATATTATTGTTGGAGGACACTTAGATTCTTGGGATTTAGGGGACGGTTCGCATGATGATGGAGCTGGTTGCGTACAATCTATGGATGTATTAAGACTGTTAAAAGTAAATGGAATTAGACCAAAAAGAAGCATACGCGTGGTACTATTTATGAATGAAGAAAATGGCTTAAGGGGTGGAAGGAAATACGCCGAGGTAGCAAAGGAAAAAGGAGAAAATCACATTTTTGCTTTAGAGAGTGATTCGGGTGGATTCACGCCAAGAGGATTTTCTTTTGATTGCACAGATGCCGATTTTAATCAAGTATTAAGTTGGAAACCGTTGTTTAAACCCTATTTGATTCATTATTTTGAGAAAGGTGGAAGCGGCGCTGATATTGGCCCTCTTAAGAACGACAATATTGTATTAGCGGGATTAAGACCAGATTCACAACGTTACTTTGATCATCATCATGCCGAAAATGATACGTTCGAACACGTTAATAAACGTGAATTAGAATTGGGTGCAGCCACCATGACTGCGCTCGTTTATCTTTATGATAAATATGGGGTGAGTCCCATAGAAAATCCTACACAATTAAAAGATTAACTAAACTAATAATATGAAAACGAAAATAATTTTAATGTTGCCCCTCATTTGCTTTGCAACGGTAAACGCTCAAGATGAACTTCCGTATTATGAAATACCCGAATATCCTGCTACGTATAATGAATGTACAGTTGTTGCACGTATGATTGATGGCTTAGGCTTTAGATTTTATTGGGCCACAGAGGGTTTAAGACCTGAGGATTTAGCATTTAAACCTAGTGAAAAGGGAAGAACAACATTAGAGACTATTGACCATATTGTTGGTTTAACAAATTTTGTGTTGAACTCGGCCTTAAAAAAAGTAAATGAACCTTTAGATACTGAAGGGATGACATTTGATGAGAAAAGAGCAATTACATTAAAAATGTTAAAGCAGGCAGCAGATATATTTAGAGATTGTGATGACTTATCAAAATTCAAAATTGTTTTTAAAAGAGGAGATACCACAAACGAATTACCATTCTGGAATCAAATTAATGGCCCTATTGCAGATGCTTTATGGCATACTGGGCAAGTAGTTACCCATAGAAGAACTTCGGGTAACCCATTTAATTCAAATGTAAGCGTATTTACTGGTACGGTGAGACAATAAAAAAAGCGCCAATCGGCGCTTTTTTTTATTTTTTAATATCAATTAACTTTTCGGTTCGTGTTGTATTGGCATCAATAGCTTCTTTATAGAACCATGCATCGCGCATTTCTTTTTTTGAGAACAACTCTAATTGGTCTCCATGGTGAGGGGAGCCCTCTTGTGTTGAGTTTCCATAACTTAATAAAACTTTAGCGTTTACTTGGTCACCAAACTCAATGACACCAACCCAAGAATCACCACCACCAATATAAGCGTGTTTGTCGTCACTACCACCAGCCCAAGCTACTCTGTAAATCCCCATTGAACCATCATCGCCATTACCAGGAAGATTCTTCCCAGCGTAATTAATTCGATAATAATCACCCCAAGGCGTATCTAAACTTCCGGTCATAGCTTCAATTTCAGTAGCTGCCTGTTCTAGTAATTGCACAGCTCTTCCTGGATCCGCAATTCCGTCAGGTGTAACATCAGGGCTCGCTTCATCCCATTGAGTGGTATAGTTAGATTGATTCCATAAATTAAATTTTCTTGCCCAGTTTTTAAATAAGAGCATCCCTCTACTATCACTATTAGCTTCTCTGTCCCATGCTTCAAGAACTGCCTTTGCTTCTTTCGCTTTGTCTGAATCTGATGCATCTACGGCAGCAAAAAGATCATCTAATAACCTATCTGCTAATTCAATTCTTGTCGAGAGTTTGTAGGATACTAATTCGTCAAATGTAACTGCCTCATCTTCCTTAAGCATTCGGGCAGAACGCTGAGGTCTAAAACTCATTCTTACTGGTGCCATATAGCCAGGGAAATCGCTGCGGTTGAACACTACTGGTATTGTATTGGTCCATGGTGGGTCATTGGCATTTTGCATCCAGCCATTATCTGGATTCTTCACTTTTGGTAACTCTTCATAACTATGTGTTTCGGTCCAGATATCTTCGCTTTTGCCTCCAGGGATGATTCTATCCCAATAGCTCCAAGCATCTTGTGATCTAACAGGCACTTGACCATTAAACATGTAAAAGATATTGCCTTCTTTATCTGCGTACATTACATTAAAAAATGGGATTTGCATCATTTTTAGGGCCACTTCAAACTCGTCAAACGACTCGCTATTAATCATTTTCCACCATTGTAAAAACATATTTGGTTTGTCTTGTCCCGCAATTCTAACAGCTAAAACTTTGTCTTCTGTTTGATTAACAATAGGACCATGAGCTGTTTTCATTACAGGAAATGTATACTCTTTCAAACTGCCATCTTCCTGTTTTATTTTTATGGTCTTTTGCGAAGCGTCAAATTGCTGTACTTCTCCATCGAGTACGTAACCACCATCTTTTAAATCGAGTTCATAAGTGTCTGTATTATCAATGGTATTATTGGTATGGCTCCAACCTAAATTTTCGTTAAATCCAATGGCTATTCCTGGCAATCCTACTAGTATAGAGCCGTACATGTTTTTACCATTTAAATTGAGGTGAGATTCCCAAAATAAAAATTCATTAAACCAAGGTAAATGAGGGTTCTGTACCAACATCGCATTCCCAGACGCCGATCTGCTAGGACCCACGGCATAGGTATTAGACCCTAATGCGGGCCATTGTTGCACACGTCCTAGGTCATTACCACCTACAAATCTTGTAAAGATAACGTACATACTGTGCATGGACACATCTTTGGCAGTGATTGGTAACACCACTTTATTTTCTTCTTTGATGGCATCAGGATGCGCTTCGGCATAGGCATTTAATCCAGCCACAAAGGCATTGATCATTGTTGTCGCTTCCTCATCTTGCTGTTGCCCCCATTCATCGGCTAATGCATCAAATCCTAAGGTATGAACCAACATATCATTTTGAAGTTTTGATTGCCCCCAATACTCTGCACCCTTTCCTCTTGAAGTGCCATAAAGTTCTAAAACCAGATTGGCATGACTATGCATTTGTGCCCAACCTTGCTGATAAAAGAGGTCGCCAATATTACTGGCATAAATATGGGGTACTCCCCAGCTATCCCAAACTATTTGAGATTCTTGAGGTTCTTGAGGTTTACATGAAAATGAGAGTAAGCAGGATAGGGCAATTAATAAGAAGAATGTTTTTTTCATATTTAATAAAGAATTACCCTTCTAAGGTACTAAAAGTTGAGCTAATTAATAGATGATGATAGAAGCATATATCATTGCTATTGGAATGTTTGCTGACAGTATACCAATAGATTTAAGTGTATCGAACTTATTATTATCTATAAACAGCGCAATTAGTAGCATCAAAACCAGCAAGAGGTTTACTAAAACCGCAAATAGAATGTAGTATAATCCAATGATGGTTATAAAAGTAAATTCTTGAATGAGTAACTGAATGAGAAATAAAATGCTTCCAATTAAAAAGAAAAATTTGGCGGTATTAAAGCAAAACCGAAAACGAATTATATTAGATAAGTTTGAGTTCATATTGTTGTTGTTTAGTGAATATCATCGCCCTAAATTCAATTAGGTCAATAAGAAGTAATCGTTTATAGTTATAGTGATGAAATGAATTTGCGCGTTTACCAATTTTGAATGAATGAAAATACAATTTATAGTAATCGGGGAGGAGTAGGGTACCAATCGCTATAACACCAAATAAATAAAGACTTCTTTTGCCATTTCCATAACATAGATATTGCAGGGCAATTTCGTCTTCAACTTTGGTGCCATAGCCAGTAACCACATGGTAGGCATCATGTCGTTCTACTTTTGGTAATAATTCAAATCCGTTTATATCTAAAAAATCTCCGAGGGCGTATCCTAGCGTATTTTTTGGAAGTAATAGTAATTGTGATCTATTAATTTCCCATGAAGGTTTGGACTTAAAAAATGTATAGAGCTGTTGAGAATGTTTAAACAGCCAAATGATTATGTGTTTTCTTAAATTCATATTAAAAGTACTTTGAAAAACAAAGTATGATGATAAAAAAATTATGTTTTCTTAATTAGTTGCTCCAAGGCTTCAATATGTTTTTTAAAGGCATTTCTACCCAATTTTGATGCACTGTATTTAGTGTTTGGTTTTCGTCCTATAAACTGCTTTTCAATATGAATAAAACTTTCTTTTTCTAAAGCTTTTAGGTGACTTGCCAAATTACCATCTGTGACATCTAGCAATTCTTTTAAGGTATTAAAATCTGCGAATTCATTTACCATGAGTATGGACATTATACCAAGTCTAACTCTATGATCAAAAGCTTTATTTATGTTAGTTAAGAGACTCATAAATCAATTTGCAAAGTAAACAGAATTTTGGTTAATCAAGCTAAATAATTCTTAATCTCCGGCGAATGGTGTACCAAATATTCCAACACCTAATTCAGCCCAAATCAATAGCAAAATAATTACGATTGCTGCAATAATTACGGCTTTATATTTTGAACCACTTAATTTTCTTAGTGTAAATTCAATGATAAAGCCAAATCCTAATAGTAGTATACCAGCCACTACAAAATCTGTAAGGTTCCAATTAACCTCTGTTGTAAATTGCATGGCTACTAAAGGAATTAAAAGTATTGCTACAACAATTACGAGGACAATTAACAGTCTGTTAGTTTTCATAATTCTCGAATTATAATTTATTTTCTGTCATACTTAAAATACATAGATGCGCCATAAATGATATGGCAAACTCCAAAGCCTATTGCCCAAAAGAATAATCCATAACCCAAGAACCAGGCAGAACTTATTCCAAGAACAATTAAAGTCAACCCTAAATAACGTACATCTCCCAATGTATATTTACTGGCATTAACCAACGCCAGGCCATAAAAAATCAATGTTAATGGAGCGACATATAAATACACCTCTTTTTCAATCATAAAAAGTATTACAAACCCTCCAGTTAACAGCGGAATTAGAAAGTTTGCAACCAATCTTTTTGAGGTAGTATCCCATATTTTTTCATTATGCTTTTTTGCTTTTTTCCAACTTAAAAGAATTCCGGTGACAATTGATAGTATCACAACTATAAACGCTATTGCAAAGAGTTGAATCATTTCCAGTTCATAGAGTACTAGTGTTTTATAATCGTCTGATGGTGTTTGGGTAACATAAATTATATCGTAGGCCATATATGCACCAATTAATGCATAGATTCCGGCTAATACTCCAGACAAACCACTCAGCGAAATAAATCTGGACGATTTGTTCATTAGATCTTTGATCTCACTTATGTCCTTTAAATAATCTTGCTCACTCATAATAAAGTACTTTGTAATTCAAAGTAAGTGCTAATTTTTCAGTTGGCAATGGGGTGAAGGTGATTTTTAGAAAATTTTAGGATTTGATGGAGTTGATTTGAGGATTTGAGGGTTTGATAATTTGAGGATTTGATAATTTGAGGATTTGAGGATTCGATGATTCGAGGGTTTGATAATTTGGGAATTTGAGGATTTGAGGATTTGAGGATTTGATAATGTTGTTAGTAGTGGTTAGAGGTGGGAGGCTAATGGTTAGAGATTGGAAGTAGCTCCCTGAGTGATTTCCGTAGGAAATTGTATCGAAAGGAGTGGATTAGTGGTTAGAGGTTTTCAGCGATGATATCTCCAAATAGGAAAAACCCTCCTTAAAAACAGGAAAATTCCTATTGCGCTGAGTGCATCTAGATTGCATCTTTACAATGCTTAATTAATTGGGGAGTTAATAAAAGCGATTATGTTGTAAGGTTGTTCGTTCTACGGGCAACCTTTTTTTTATCGCAACTTAAAATCGATGATGGGCTCGTCTCCCAAATACAGGGTGAGGTACTTGGGTACTTTATTACCAATAA
>CAZAPO010000091.1:0-4450 GCA_964487005.1 uncultured Flavobacteriaceae bacterium | reverse complement strand
GGCTAATTTAAGCGAATGGGCGTATTTCTTCTGTGGTGATTGTCCGAGTGGATATAGTGCAATTGGAGGTCAAACATTAAACCCTTATGGCAGAAGAACAATTGACACCGGAGGTTCAAGTTCTGGAAGTGGCGTATCGGTCTCAGCAAACTTTTGTGTAGCAGCCGTAGGTAGTGAAACATCAGGTTCAATATTGTCACCATCAAGCGCCAATTCTATAGTTGGACTAAAACCTACAATAGGATTATTGGGAAGAAGTGGAATAGTACCAATATCGTCAACACTTGATACACCTGGTCCAATGACCAAAAATGTTGTTGATAATGCAATTTTACTGGAAGCCTTGTCTGGATTTGACAGTGAAGATACTAAGGCAGAAATAGTGAAAAACCAAGAAGCAATATCTTATAGTTCAATTACTCCTGAGGCTTTAAATGGTAAGCGTTTTGGTATGTTTGAAAGATTAACACGGGATACTTCATATGTTCAGGCCATTGCAAAATTAAAAGAACTGGGAGCCGAAGTTATTGAGGTAGAAGAGTTACCAGTAGATAGATCTGGGTTTTTAAGTTTGCTTAACCTTGATATGCGAAAAGATCTTCCGGTTTATCTTTCAACAGCTGCAGATACCATGGTAACTGTAACTTCTGTGGCAGATGTCATTAGCTTTAATTACCAAGATTCGTTAAATAGTGCACCTTATGGACAACGTTTATTTAAAGGAATAGTAGATGATAAAGGTGACGAAAGTTATCTTGATTCAATTAAAGTTGCCATGAAAACAGGTTCTAGAGCATATTTTGACACCCCTTATGAAACTCATAATCTTGATGGTTTTATTTCAATAAATAACTGGCATGCTGGATTTGCTGCTTTAGCTGAGTATCCTGCACTTACAGTGCCAATGGGATATACAGAAAAAGGAGTACCACGTGGATTGACTTTTATAGCAAAACCTTTGCAAGAGAAGTTGCTAATTGAGTGGGGATATCATTATGAACAAGCAACTAAAAAACGGGTACCTCCTGCAAATTATAATTAATCAATTCTAAAAATGTTGATTTTGGTTGTATCTTTGCAGCCATATTTGGTAAGGCATGCGCACAAAATCACTAAGGAAGAACAAGATTAATGTTGTAACACTAGGTTGTAGTAAAAATGTTTACGACAGCGAAGTGTTAATGGGGCAACTTCGTGCAAATAACAAAGAAGTTGTGCACGAAGAAGAAGGAAATATAGTGGTGATTAACACTTGTGGCTTTATTAATAATGCCAAAGAAGAAAGTGTTAATACTATTTTAGAGTATGTTCAAAAAAAGGAAGATGGCGATGTTGATAAGGTTTTTGTAACGGGTTGTTTGAGCGAACGCTATAAACCCGATTTAGAAAAAGAAATTCCTCATGTCGATCAGTATTTTGGGACTACCGAGTTGCCTAATTTATTAAAAGCCTTAGGGGCAGATTACAAGCACGAACTTATTGGTGAGCGTTTAACAACCACTCCTAAAAATTATGCCTATTTAAAAATTGCCGAAGGTTGCGATAGACCCTGTAGCTTTTGTGCAATCCCGTTAATGAGAGGCAAACATAAATCTACACCAATTGAAGATTTAGTAATAGAGGCAGAAAAACTTGCTGCAAATGGTGTCAAAGAACTTATTTTAATTGCACAGGATTTAACGTATTACGGACTTGACCTTTACAAAAAAAGAAATCTTGCAGAATTATTAAAAGCATTAGTAAAAGTAGAAGGTATTGAATGGATTCGTTTGCATTATGCCTTTCCTACTGGTTTTCCTATGGATGTCCTAGATGTAATGAAGCAGGAACCAAAAATTTGTAATTATTTAGACATTCCATTACAGCATATCTCAGATCATCTTCTAAAATCTATGAGACGTGGTACTACCAAGGAAAAAACAACAAAGCTTATCAAGGAATTTAGAAAATGGGTTCCAGAGATGACCATTAGAACTACTTTAATTGTTGGTTATCCAGGAGAAACCGAAGAAGACTTTCAAGAATTAAAGCAATGGGTTAGTGACATGCGTTTTGAACGCTTAGGTTGTTTTACCTATTCACATGAAGAAAACACACATGCCTATACATTGGTAGATGATGTTCCTCAGGAAGTTAAACAACAACGTGCTAATGACATAATGGAAATTCAATCGCAGATATCATGGGAGCTGAATCAGAAAAAAATTGGGCAAGAATTCATGATTGTAATCGATAGAAAAGAAGGTAACTATTTTATTGGTCGAACCGAGTATGATTCTCCTGATGTGGATAACGAAGTCTTAATAGATGCAACTCAAACTTATTTAAAAACTGGTGAGTTTGTAAAAGTAAAAATCACCCAAGCTGCAGACTTTGATCTGTATGCTCAGGTGATAAATTAAACGTTATTGATAAGTTATTTGCTTCTATCAATTCGAGAAAGCTGTCTTGATATTTTTCTAATAGCAGACTCTATTGATTTTTCTGGCTCTATAATGTTGTATTCACCCCAGAATTCTGGATCAGAGAAACCAGAGGCTTCATCACTTAAAATTATGCTAGGACGTATTCTGTTTTCGGGATTAACCTTTGCAACCATATTATTGTTCCAATCGGTAACCGCCATTTCAACATCTAAGGTATACGTACTACTAAACAATTTTTTAGGCCACTTTACCCTAAATGCTAACTGCAAATTACTATAGCTATAATACCACTTACCATTCGTGATTTTATAATCTACCTTATAACGTGCTGTAACTGGCTCAACGTCAACTTTGCGTGGCTTCTTTCTTAAAAATAGCTTTACGGCTTCGTCTTTATTTTCTACGTTCAATTCATAGTCTGCACTAATTAAAGCAAAGCTTTCAGAATCAATATAGAGTTTACCCTTATACAATGGTGTTACAATGTTTGGTTGCTGCTTAAAATCTACCACATATACATTGCGGTCGTTGATCTCTGTTGTTGGACTAAAACTAAAATCGTAGTACAAAAAGGTGTCTTCAGTAAATATATAGTCTGGATATTTTACTACATCAGAATATAATGCACTAAATGGTCCACCTTGTAATTTCAATGCAATGGTGTCTAATCGAGAATAATTGGTGTTTTTTCTTGATTTTACAAGCTCAACAGCATCATTTCTTGCCGTATGATATGGTTGCTTAAAGATTTTAACAACAGCCTCAGTTAATGAGGCGTTCTTTTTTCTTTTCTTAATGGTCTCTCTATAAAAAGCAGTCATTAGAGTTCTGTCTTTTATATATTTCTCACCTCTACTATTGAGTGCCATTCTAACCAATGCTTGAGCATCTTTTGGTGCATTAATACTAATCTGATCTAATTCTGTTACAGATGGATTAAGCGCAATAGTATTTAGTTTTTTTGTGAGTGTACTTAAATTAACAGACAAGGTTTCGTAACCCAAAAATGCAATTGTTAGGACACTTGCAGAAGAACCACTAGGAATTTTTATTGAAAATCTTCCTTCTTTATTAGTAATGGTACTAATATTAGTAGAAGGTACAGAAACATCTGCAAAAATTAAAGGTTTGCGAGTGTCGGCATCAATAACTTTACCTTTGTACTCTTTAAAATTTTGCTCTGAATTTTGAAAAGCACTGGTTTGGGTTGTGCTTAAAAATAGTATGCATAGCAATGACACGAAAAGCGTCTTGAAATGCATCGGGAAGGTATCTTTTTTCATAACACTTATGAGTTTAATAATAGTATTAATTCAATTGTTTAAGATACGAAAAATTTACCTTATTTGCCAGTGAGTCAAGCGTTTTAACAATCTAAAACCTATATGCTATTCCAATTTGCAGGGTATTAAATTTTCTATACCCCAGGTCATCTTCCAAAAATCTACTAAATGCAAAATATGGTCGACCTTCAATATAAAAGTTTGGTGTAATTTGATAGCGAGCCCCAAAAGTAAAACCAAACATAAACGTATTAAATAAATCTTGATTATTGGTGTCATCAATGCTTAAAAGTATCTGTCCTTCTGGTCCTACAAACCCAGTAAAATTATTGCCTAGCTCAAAATTTAATAACACCGGAATATGCAACAGATTTACATTGTCTGTACCATTATGCTCTGTGGATGAATAGATGAGTTCTGGTTGTACACTAAATGTTTCTGATGTAGGGATTGTTACAAAGACACCCGCATAAACCCCAGACCTTTTCTGTACATTATCTGAAGTAGTGGTTACAATTTTGTTATGCATAGAGTTTAACCCTGCTTTCAAACCAAAACTAATATTTAAGGGTTCACTATCTTGAGCGTTGCTAGTAAAGATATACGCAAAAGTTAGTAGTAAAAGAGAAATACGTTTCATCATAATTTAATTAAGTCCACTTGTAAATTTAGGCTATTCTTACGTTTTTTCAATAGTTCTAAAAGTTAAATTAACTCGCGCTGTGGTTATCTTTTTTGAAG
>CAZAPO010000090.1:0-5190 GCA_964487005.1 uncultured Flavobacteriaceae bacterium | reverse complement strand
ATTTACATATATTGTCTGTTGGTGAACATCTTTGTTACCACAGTCATCTTCTATTGTATACGTTCTTGTTATTACTCCTCCTGCACAAGCGTCAGTTAATCCTGAACGATCTTCTACTGGTACTACTCTACCTGATCCTGCACAGTTATCTGTGTACTTCAATGGTACAATAGATGGTATATTATCACAATCTACAGTAAGCTCTTTTGGTACAAGTACCTCATAGTCTTTCTCAAACACTGGTGCTTCATAGTCACCTCCTGAATACGTAATTGAGAACTCAAAGGTGTTTGAAGGACAGTAATCTGATACTGTATAGGTATGGATCTCAATCCATCCACAATCGTCATTCTTTACACGCGTTCTCTTGTCTACTAATACTCCGTGTACTTTAACGTACTCTGAGTTATCTGTGTAGTAGCTCTTGATCTCTTCTGCAGTTGGTGCAATTGGACGATCATCGTAACATAAGTTTAATCCTGTCTTGTCTTGGATTAAATCATTGTACTCAGCCTTTAAGTGACGTGGCACCCATGGTGCAGTTGCGTCCCCTCCATAATACTTTACTGTAAATGGTGTTACTTCGTTAGCACACTTTACTGAGTAAACGTAGTAATACGTCCAGCTACAATGTGTACTTCCTTTTGCGAACCCTGTAGCAACGCCCCATTCGCCATCTACTCCTTCTTCTTCCTCAACAAAGTGAATAACGAAATCGTAATCAGACGCAATACAAGCATCAAAGAATCCATCAAAATAACCTGGAGCCATTAACTCCTCTACTGGCTTCATCGCTGGCACTTCAAACATACTCGCGTTGAGTGGTCCAATTTCTTCTCCACCTCCTGTCGGGTTCGTTCCTTGAACCTGAGCAAATGATGCAGAACTAAATGCAAAAAACATTAACAACATAAATGCTGTAATGCCTTTGCTTTGCAGACTCTTTACAGAACTACAACAAGTTAAATTAGTAATAGACAACCAAAATGATCTATCACTCTTGGTAAAATTGTTCATAAACATAACATTTTAGATTTAATTAAATATTTTAACATTTTACAATAGCATTGCTGCCATTCCATAACCTAAATAGCTATAAAAGAACACAGTAGAAATGGGTTGAACAGTTCGCTATTGTCAAAATGTATTAACAACCGTAATCTGTTGTAAACCAACGTTTTTCAAGTGAAAAACACCAATTAAAAAAATGCTAATTAATCAATTAATTGTTGTGCTATTAAACAATTATTTTTTGTGTAGTATAACATCTTTAAAGTCGTGTAGGTAAAAACGATAAAAATGTTTCAACTGAAATATAAATATTCGAGATACTTATATAAATCAAAATTAGAGCATCTTACACGTAATTACAAGGGACTTTAACTAATTTTTGCGCATTTAAACGAAAATTGTAAGATATTCCTTTAATCTAAAAACACCTCATTATCAAGGTTTAAGGAATTTACAAATGCTATTGATTTTGTCACATCATCATGCAAAAATCTATCCTCTTCAACAAATGAAATTTCCTGTCTAAAAGCACTTAAAAATGATTCTAAAAAGGCTGAAGTTTTTAAAGGAATTCTAAAATATAATGCCTGAGAAGCATTCAATAATTCTATTGCCAAAACATTGGTCACATTATCAATTAATTGAAACGCCTGGGTAGCGGCATTTGCACCCATACTTACATGATCTTCTTGCCCGTTTGAAGAAACAATTGAATCTACACTTGCTGGTGTTGCCAACTGCTTATTGGCACTAACAATACTCGCAGCGGTGTATTGAGGGATCATAAATCCAGAATTTAGTCCAGGGTTATTTACTAAAAAACTTGGTAGCCCTCTTAATCCAGAAACCAATTGAAAGGTACGACGCTCTGATATATTGGCCAATTCAGACATCGCAATCTTTAAATAATCTAATGCCAAGGCCAATGGCTGTCCATGAAAATTACCACCTGATATTATTCTATCTTCTCCAATAAATATATTAGGATTATCAGTTACCGAGTTAATTTCGGTAATAAAAGTCTTCTCAACAAAAGCTAAAGTGTCTTTAGTTGCACCATGTACTTGAGGTATACATCTAAATGAATACGGATCTTGAACATGTTTCTTTTCCTGACCTATCAATTCGCTATCGCTTAAAAACTCCCGAACACGCTTAGCAGTTTTTAGTTGCCCATTATGAGGTCTAACCAAATGCACCAGCTCATTGAAAGGTTCTATCCTACCATCATAGGCATCAAGTGATAATGCTCCAATAAGATCTGCCAAGTACGAAAGCTTATACGATTTTAATAAGAGGTGAATACCATAGGCACTCATAAACTGTGTCCCGTTTAAAAGCGCTAATCCTTCCTTTGATTTGAGCTCTATTGGCGCCCAGTTAAATTTGTTATTCACTTCTGACGCAGCTCTAACCTCACCTTGAAACCACACTTCACCGTCACCAATGAGAGGTAACGATAAATGCGCCAATGGTGCTAAATCACCAGAAGCTCCAAGTGAGCCCTGGGTATATACCACAGGTAAAACATCATTATTATAAAAATCAATCAACCTGTTTACAGTCTCTAGTTGACTTCCGCTATGACCATAACTCAGCGATTGAATTTTTAATAATAACATCAATCTCACAATAGCATTTGGCACCTTTTCACCCGTTCCACAAGCATGTGACTTCATTAAGTTCTCCTGTAGCTTAGTGAGGTTTTTAGAAGTAATCTTAACATTATATAAGGAACCAAAACCTGTGTTGATTCCATAGATAGGTGCCTTATGAGTTTCCATTTTGTCATCAAGATAGGTTCTACAATTAACAATTCTTTCTATTGCAGGTTCAGACAACTGTAGTTTTTTCTTTTCTGAAAGAATAGTATTTACAATCTTAAGATCTAACTTCTGATTGGTTATTAAATGGATTGAACTCATATATTGTTATTATGTTTCAAAATTCAATATTCAGGAAAATATATCCAAATAAATGTTAATTATAATGCTATTGAAATATGATTCTATTATTTTTGGGACCAATTCAACCCAAAACTAGCTCGAAATGAGAAAATTAACTATGCTTTTTGCACTAGCTTCTATGGTAGTTGCATGTAGTGGAGAGCCCAAAGTAGACTATGCACTTGTCAATGGTAGTATATCAAACCAGGCTGATAACAAGCTTGTAATTACTGGAAATGAGTTTAATCATACCATAATGATTAATCGCGATGGTACTTTTTCTGATACCCTTAAAATAGCAGGATCTGGCTATTACACCCTAATTTACGGTAGAGAGAACACCCAGTTATTTATTAATAATGGCGACAACCTTAGCATCAGTCTCGATGCTCGTAATTTTGCTTCTTCAATAAGTTTTGATGGCGAAGGAGCCCAAGCTAATAACTACTTAGCTTCAAAATTGGACGCTAATAAGAAAGCAACAGCTGATGCGTATTCGTTTTATGGCTTGGAGGAACAAGCATATATAAGTACGTTAGATGCTTTGAAAAAGCAACATTTAGCGGCATTAGAATCGGTTAGTTCAGATAGTGACTTTACTGATCTGGAAAAGAAAAATTTATCGTATGATTATTTTATGAGACTCAATGCCTATGAACGAATGCATGGGTATTATGCCAAAAAACAGGGCTTCAAGGTTTCTGAAGGTTTTATTCCTGAAGAATTAAAAAATATGACTTTTGACAACCAAGAAGATTATCAAAAGTTCAATAGCTATAAATCTCTAGCAATGGATAGGTATATGGGTGTTATTGTTGAAAGCTTAGGTGAGGATTATCAAAGTGCTGCTCCTGAAGATTTTAAAGTACTCGATGATGTAAAGATTCCTGCATTAAAGAATGAAATTATTGGTCAAATAGGATCAGTTTTAGTATCGCCTGGGAATCCAAATATGATTGCATTATATGAATTTTTTATGGCCAATTCTACAGATGTAGACTTCAAACAAAAATTAACTGTTAAATATGACCAGAATAAATCGTTGGTTCGTGGAATGCCTTCACCTCAATTCACCGATTATGAAAATCATAAGGGTGGCACCATGTCTCTAACCGATTTAAAGGGTAAATACGTATACATTGATGTTTGGGCAACTTGGTGTGGACCATGTAAACGTGAAATTCCGTTCTTGAAAGAGATTGAAACAAAATATCACGGGAAGAATATAGAGTTTGTTAGTGCCTCAATTGATAGAATGCAGGACCATGAAGCTTGGGTGCAAATGGTTAAAGATGAACAATTATTGGGACACCAATTATTTGCTGATAGTGATTGGCAATCTGCATTTGTTAAAGGCTATGCCATAGAAGGTATTCCTCGATTTATTTTAGTAGATCCAGAAGGTAATATTGTAAGTGCAGATGCCCCAAGACCTTCAAACCCTAAACTCATTGATTTATTTAATGAATTAAAGATTTAAGTTCCTATCTTAATAAATAAAAAGGAGGTCTGTGGACCTCCTTTTTTTATATGTACATTTCGTCTCCTTCTTCTTGATCTTTTTGTTGCTCTTCTTTTTTTGGAGGCTCTTGACGTTTAAATAAATCTTTAAAAGCTTCACTAAGATATTCAATAATACTGCTTGCAATCACACCTTCATAACCATAGTCTTCGGCGGCAAAATCGCCGGCTCTACCATGCAAATAAACACCAAAAATAGTTGCAACAATTGGATCGTAATCTTGAGACATGAGTCCTGTAATAACTCCTGTTAATACATCTCCACTACCAGCTGTGGCCATTCCAGGATTACCAGAAGCATTTATGTATAATTTTTCATTAAAAACGGTTATGGTATTTGCACCTTTTATTACAAGAATTAATTTATATTTTTTAGCAAAGGCCTTGGCTTTTTTAAGTTTCTCAAAGTCATCTTTCCATGCCCCAATTAGCCGCTCCAATTCTTTTGGATGTGGTGTCAATACAGTATTTACTGGTAGCAATTTTAAAAGTGCCTTTTTTTGTGATAAGATATTTAAACCATCGGCATCGATGATTAATGGTGCGTTATTTGATTTTAAAAAGTTTTCTAGTGCTGTACTTGTAGATTTCTCTATCCCAAGACCTATCCCCAAACCAATGACGGTAGGTTCAACAGTGTAACTAATATTAGCAATATAATCTTCTCCTTCATCGGTAATTACCATCGCTTCAGGTAAGCTTGTCTGTAAAC
>CAZAPO010000089.1:0-13524 GCA_964487005.1 uncultured Flavobacteriaceae bacterium | reverse complement strand
AAGTGTAGAAGAAGATCTAGAACGATCCTTTAGAACACGTGTTTTTGAGATGCTACAATCTGGATATAAAGAATTAAAAACAGCAGTTGCCGAAAGGAATAATTAAAATCAATAAATAAACGAACAGTTATGCAAACAATTACCAAACTTGTATTAGTAGCAGTTGTGGCTATGCTAAGTCTTAATCAAACTTACGCCCAGTCTGAGACAACACCTACTAATCAATCTAAAATTGAAACCTTAAAAGCCCAAAAAGAGCAAATTAAGGCCGAGGAGCGGGAGCTCTTAAAAGCAGAAGTAGAAGCTATCAATTCTCGAGTTGATAAGGGTGAAATTTCATTAGAAGAAGCCGAAAAGCTAAAGAAAGAAGCAGCTCAAAAAAGGGCTTTAAATATTGAAAACAGAATTGCTATTATCGATAATAAAATTGCACTATTAACGCGCAATGGTGACCAGGACAACGAAGATTATGATGATGGCTATGTTATTAGAATAGGAGGCAATAAAGATGTAAATGAGAATTTCTTGTTTTTTGGAAAGAGGAGTCATGATAAACCTAGGCGATACGACAGAAGAACGACAAGTGATTTAGTATTGGCATTTGGATTAAACAATGCACTGATTGAGGGCCAATCATTAGATGACTCACCATACAAAATTGGAGGCTCTCGATTCTTTGAAATAGGTTGGGCATGGAAAACAAGAGTGTTTAAAAATTCAAATTGGCTACGTTTTAAATACGGATACTCCTTTATGATCAATGGATTAAAACCTACAGATAATATGGTTTTTGTGCAAGATGGTGATGAAACCTATTTAGAAGAGTTTGAATATAATCTCAATAAATCTAAGTTGTCAATTACCAATTTAGTATTTCCAGTTCATTTTGAAATTGGTCCCTCAAAAAGAATAGATCGTGAAAACTATTTTAGATACAGCACACGTAACAAGTTTAAATTAGGTATTGGAGGATATGCTGGGTTTAATATCGGGACTCGTCAAAAGCTAAAGTATTCGGTTGATGGTGAAAAAGTAAAAGACAAGATCAAACGAAACTATAACACCACAAATTTAGTGTATGGCTTAAGCGGCTACATTGCCTTTGATGATACCGCAATTTATATAAAGTACGACATGTCACCAATATTTAAAAATCAGGCAATTGATCAAAACAATATTTCTTTGGGACTACGTTTTGATATGGATTAGACTGAACATTAATTTGTTTTCTACAAAAAAGGGCTATTGATGGTGTCAATAGCCCTTTGTATTTTTAATATGTCCAGCTACTAATTAGATAGCCCTAAAGCAATAATTGCTGGATGGTCTTTATCGTACGCATAACCTCTCCAAAAATTACCACCAGTGGCGCTAGCACCGTTATATTTCCATGCAACTTCATTGTTTGGAGTTACCTCCCAATACCCATAATCACCTTCACAGATTAAGGTGTTTCCATTACTTAATCTTGTAGCACCAGAAAGTCTACCATGATATAGATCAGGATGCACAAAACTCCAAATCGCGGTTGGTTCATTATTTGTGTTGGGTTGCAAGTTAAAGGTATCTGGAAGATCGAGTTCATAAACTGTTGATTGTGAAACAGAGTTTCCATTTACATAAATGAGTAAATTACCAGATCCTGGTTCTCCATTTTCTAATAAATTAGGAAAATGATTTCTATCAAAAAGTACATTACCTTCCATATTATTGTAAGCTCTAGGGTTTCCAAATCTATATACCAGATCGCCTCCTTTACCATAATTACCACCACTAGAAGAGGCCGCTTCAGCAGTTGTTGTACTATGATCTATTACCCAAACCTCGTCAAAGAAGTTAACACTCAAATATATTAGGTCGTTTACTTCATCTACATCAATACCATTGGCGTGGGTAATATCCCCTACATCTCCTGCCGTGTAATTAAGATTGATTAAATGAGGGTTATCTGCAACAACACCATAATTAGGTTTGCCAGGATCAGATTCTTGAACAATGTGATCCCAAGCACGCCACTCCCAAACAATTTCGTTGGTAGATATATTCACTTCGATAAGTTTTTCAGGAATAATATCAACTGTGGTTTCAATACCATTATTTTGTGCAGTGGTCACATCAATTCGTTCCCAAACCATTATGAGAACATTTCCATTGTCTAACAATTCAACATCGTGATGCGCTATATAATCAAACGTATTGTACTCATACTCCCATAGTAACGATCCTTCAAAGCCATAGATCCTAACAATTCCTCCAAAACCACCAGCTGTAATTTGAGGGTTTTCAGACTTAAACATGCCTAAAAGCTTGCCGTCTGGCATTAACTCAACGTCATTACCTAAATTTATATCAAACTCCCATTCATA
This sequence comes from uncultured Flavobacteriaceae bacterium, assembly GCA_964487005.1. GTDB lineage: Bacteria > Bacteroidota > Bacteroidia > Flavobacteriales > Flavobacteriaceae > CAZAPO01. The sequence continues at coordinate 11,158 of CAZAPO010000089.1, read as the reverse complement.
TACTTTTTCTCCAGCTTTATTTAATAAGTAGGACTTAGTACCACCATTCTCAATAGCAAAAACATAGTTGTCATGAATAATATCTGGTTCATATGCTTCTACTTCATCAGTAAGTTCTGGAATTTCGTCTGGAGGATCACCTCCTCCTGTTCCCGGGTCAAAGGATGAACTTGAATCTGTTGAGCATCCTAAAAACAAAATAAAGGCAAATAAAAATGCCGTGTATAAAATCTTTTTCATAGTAAATTTTCGAATCAAAAAACTGTGATGAAATTAAGAAAAAAAAAACTAATTACAATTGTAATGCGTTCGATATCAAAATGAACGATTGAAGCATAATTTAATTGTTCTTAAAGCCAATAGTTTTGTTTATTTTTACATTCTTTGTTGCATTATTATGATTTCAAAATCGACCATAGATAAAGTTTTTGAAACTGCTCGTGTAGAGGAGGTTATAGGTGATTTTGTAAATCTAAAGAAATCTGGAAGCAATTTTAAAGGATTGAGCCCCTTTAGCGAAGAGCGAACACCAAGTTTTATGGTTTCGCCAGTCAAGCAAATATGGAAAGACTTTTCTAGTGGTAAAGGGGGAACAGTAGTTTCATTTTTAATGGAACATGAACATTTCACCTATCCAGAGGCCATAAAATATTTAGCAAAGAAATACAATATTGAAGTTGAAGAGACTGAGCAAACAGACGAGCAAAAAGAAATAGCCAGCGAAAGAGAGAGCATGTATTTGGTTAGTGAATTTGCCAATACCTATTTTCAACGGGTCATGCATAAAACAGACCAAGGTAGATCAATAGGTCTTAGCTATTTTAAAGAAAGGGGTTTTACCGATGAAACCATTGCTAAGTTTCAGCTAGGTTACTCGCTTGATGAATGGCAAGGTTTTACAGATGAGGCATTAAAAAATGGATATCAACTTAAATACCTTGAAAAAACAGGACTAACTATTGTTAAGGACGAAAAACACTTTGATCGGTTTAAAGGACGTGTCATGTTTCCTATTCATAGCATGTCTGGACGTGTCTTAGGTTTTGGAGGAAGGATTCTTGGGAATAATAAAAAAGCAGCTAAATATTTAAACTCACCAGAAAGCGAGATTTATCATAAAAGCAAGGTGCTTTATGGTATTTATTATGCAAAACAAAGTATTGCAAAAGAAGACAATTGTTTTTTAGTTGAGGGTTACACAGATGTTATCCAATTTCAGCAAAAAGGAATTAAAAATGTAGTGTCTTCTTCTGGTACGGCATTAACTCCAGAGCAAATTAGATTGATTAATAGGTTAACAAAGAATATTACGGTTCTTTTTGACGGAGATGCTGCAGGAATAAGAGCTTCTTTGCGTGGGATTGATTTAATTCTCGAACAGGGAATGAATGTAAAGGTTTGTACCTTCCCCGAAGGCGAAGATCCAGATAGTTTTGCCAAACAAAATTCAATAGAGGAGTTGACATTATATCTTGAAACGAATGCCAAAGATTTCATTGCATACAAGGCTTCTCTATTAATGGAAGATGCCAAAAATGATCCAGTAAAAAAGGCGTCCTTGATTAGAGATATGGTTACAAGTATCTCGAAGATTCCTGACAGAATTCAGAAAGAAATTTATGTTCAGGAATGTGCACGAATTATGGATATTAGTGAGGAAGTACTTTTTAGTACGCTGGCTCAAATAGGAAAAAAAGAACTGGCTGATGCCAATAAAGCTTATAAAACTGCGCAAAAGTCTTTTGAAGTAATAAAGGCAAAAGAAACAAGAAAGCGTGTAGATGTGCAATATGAGCTTGAAAGAAAGATCATAGAATCACTTTTGCTTTACGGTAACCAGACTGAAGATTTTGAAGATCTCGTCTTGAAAGAAAGTGAAGATGGTGAACTTGAATTAGAACCGGTAGTTCATCAAGCTAAAGTTTTTGAAAAAATATACCTGGATTTACAGGAAGATGAGATGGAATTTGCCAATGAGAAGTTTAGGCTATTATATTATACAATAATTGATGCCTTAAATCAAAACCCCGATTTTAATCTTAAAAACTTTGTAAGTAAGGTAGATCCCATTGTAGCGGAGGAAGTCACGCATATTTTAATGAATGACGAACAGTATAACTTACATGATTGGGAACGTAAAAATATTTATCCAAAAGCAAAAATAAATGGTGTTGCGCAATTAGTTAGTGAAACCATTTTAAGTTTACGATGTTTCTTAATAGATCAAAAAGTTAATGAGTTTAAGGAAGAAACAAGAGATACCGCCAACAACCCAAAAAATTTGTTAGAAGATGTGATGAATTATTCTAACCTAAAAATGCTGTTATCTAGAAAACTGAACCGAGTTTTATAGTGTGTTAATACTTATTATCCGAGTTCTAAATGTCTGGCTTGATTCACTAAATCAACCAAATTGGTGACATTTAGTTTTTTCATTAGCCTTGCCTTATAAGTACTTACCGTTTTTTCGTTAATCTCGAGTTCCATGGCAATCTCCTTATTTCGTCTTCCAGAGGACAAAAGTTTAAGCACTTCTACCTCCCTGGTTGAAAGTTTTTTATAGAGTCTACTTGGTTTATTTCCACGCTCATCAAATGCCAAGCGCTGCGCAAGATCGTTGCTAATATAGATTCCACCATTATATACTTTTAAAATGGCATCTTTAATTGTTTGTGTACTTACAGTTTTAGCTAAATAACCAGAGGCTCCTGCCTTAATAGTACTAACCGCATAAATCTCTTCAGGATGTGTACTAAACATAACAACCTTTACATCGTTATATTCTTTCTTTAGAGTTCTAAGAGCGGTAATCCCATTAAGTTCTGGTAAATCAATTTCCGATAGAACAACATCAACATCATTACTGCCTACAAAATCAAATAATTCTTTTCCTGTAGTAACACTGCCAATAACTTGAATATCTGGCGAGGTTTCGAAAAGCATTTTGAGACCAGTTCTAATAATTGGATGGTGATCTGCAACCAATACCTTAATCATGATCAGTGTTTTTTTTAATTAGTAACTAGGGGATCATAAACCTATAGCATAAGTTTATGGTTTTAGTGGAGATACAATAAATTTACAAAAAAATTGTGTGAAAAACCCTAAATCGATATTAAATTTCCTACGACGAGCGATAATCTTTAGGAATTTCACAAACAGGAATTGGGATCATTTTATGCTTATTCGCTGAGTTATAGCGTTTAAAAATTTGAAATACCTCCTTTTCTCTTCCACTAAAATCTTCTGTGGTTTTTCCAGCATCGGCCATTTTCATGGCCCATTCTAACTCATCATAATTAGCGCCAATTTGATCTTCATCACTACGCGCATCACCAAAAAGACCATCACTTGGTGCGGCTTTCATAATTGATTGAGGAACATTTAAATATGAACCTACTTGATACACCTCTGATTTTAATAAATCTGCTATTGGACTAAGATCAACACCGCCATCACCATATTTAGTATAAAACCCAACCCCAAAGTCTTCTACTTTATTTCCAGTTCCGGCAACTAACTTTCCTAATAGTCCAGCATGATAATATAAGGTAGTCATCCTTAATCTTGCTCTGGTGTTAGCTAAAGCCATATCTACAACTTCTTGCTTCCCACTTAATGATACTTCAGTCTTAAATTCTTCAAACACAGGTGTAAGATCAATTCTAGCATCCTTAACATTTGGGTAGCGTTTTTTTAATTGTGCTATATGTTCTTGTGCTCGAGAGACATGACTTTGGGCTTGATGTATTGGCATTTCTAAACATAACACACTCAAACCAGTTTCGGCACAAAGTGTGGATGTTACCGCCGAATCAATCCCTCCGGATACACCAACGACAAAACCATTCACTCCTGCATTTTTTGCGTAATCCTTCAACCAATTAATAATATGTTGTGCTACTTTTTCGGTATTCATTTTAGTAAGGTTTTTAATATAAAGAATAGTACCTTTGCCCAACAAATGTAAACCAATAGGATAATTAATAAAAATTATAAGCGTTAAGTTTGATATCCTAATTTATATGAGCAGACTACTAGTTATTTTTCTTGTTTTTTGTAGCATTTTTGTTTCTTGTGAGAGCACCAGTAAAACTGAGCAAACAATTTCTACAATTGAAATTGATTTTGTTGTCGAACGGTTTGATCAAGCATTTGCAAATGCATCTCCATCAGACTTACCACAATTAAAGGAAACATATCCTTTTATGTTTTCAAAAAGGTTCGACGACTCTGTTTGGATTAATAGAATGCAGGACACCATCAATTTACGACTAGGTAAAGAAGTAAATCGCGTGCACGGCGAATTTGGTGCGTCAGAAGTAGAATTAAAAGAGTTGTTTCAGCATCTTAAGCATTATTATAAAGAGTTTAAAACTCCTAGAGTTATCACTGTAACCAATTATGTTGATTATAGAAATAGAACCATTGTTACAGACTCCATTGTGCTAATTGCATTAGATAATTATTTAGGATCAGGGCATGAGTTTTATGAGAATATACATCAGTATGTAGCCAAAAATTTAGTGCCAGATCAAATAGTTCCAGATTTGGCCGATCAATACGCGAATAAGTATATCTATCAAGCCAAGCGCAAAACACTTCTCGATGAAATGATCTATTATGGGAAAGTACATTATTTTAAGGATATCATGTTACCAAGTTTTAGTGACGAAAGAAAAATTGGCTATTCAAATGACGAGTTAAATTGGGCGTTGGCTAATGAGGAAAGTATTTGGCAGTATTTTATTGAGCGAGAACTTTTATTTAGTACCAATAGTAAATTACCTGGACGTTTTATTAACCCTGCTCCATTTACCAAATTTAATCTCGAGCTGGATGCAGAATCTCCAGGAAGATTGGGGCAATACCTTGGTTGGCAAATTGTTAGGGCATACGCAAACAATAATAGTGTAACACTGCAAGATATTTTAACTTTAGATGCTGAAACACTTTTTAATAATTCAAAATTCAAACCACGTAAATAATGGCAGGAAAGACTTCAACTATAGCCCTTAAAGTAGAATTAGACGAGAATAGAGTACCAGAGAAGTTGTCTTGGACAGCAGAAGATGGAGGCGTGCAAAATGAAGAGGCAAAAGCTATGTTACTGTCTGTTTGGAACCATAAAGCAAAAGAAACATTACGCATTGATCTATGGACAAAAGATATGCCAGTTGATGAAATGAAACAATTTTTTCATCAAACTTTGGTTGCCATGAGTGATACCTTTTATAGAGCTACGCAAGATGAAAAGATGTCGGCTACCATGAAAGATTTCTGTGATTATTTCGCAGAAAAACTAGACCTGAAAAAGTAACTAATTCTTTGTCTTGATAGTATTTATTCGTTGCTTGTAATATTCATTTTTACTTAAGTCGTAGGCTTTTTCAAGTAGTTTTATGGCTTCGCCATACTGTTTTTCGTTCTCGTAGAATTCGGCCATTGAGTCATAGGTATTTGCACTATGAGGATAGTATTGAATTCCCAGTTCAAAAAAGGTTTTCGATTTCTCCTTTTTATTCATTTGCATATACATATATCCTAAACCATTAAATAAATCCTCTGGATATGGAGGAACCGTGTATCCAAAATGATCTTTTAATTTCTTGTATCGGTATTGTACAATATCCAGAAGTGTATTTGTTGGTGTCTCAGGATCATTGAATTGATCCATATGTTCCATTTCGTACCATTGAAACAGTGATTTTAGACCATCTAAGATTGAAGGCAAGGGAACCGTCCCATGTATGTCTTTTGGGTAAAATTTCCAATCATATTGAAGACCACTTTGGCTATTGTTATTAACTAGATTTGTTAGTTCAATTATTGAACGAGCAAACAAGGTATAATCTGAGGTGTCTTCCATAACATTGTCGATTGTTATTTCAGAATTTTGCATGTGAAGCTGACCGCTGAGTGTAACAAATAGTGATTTATTGTCAAAACTGGTTTGCATTAAAGTGGCGCCTATATGTTTCAATAGTTTTTGATCGTCCCAATATAAAGTAGGATCAATTGCTAAATAATTTGAAAATAATTCTGGATGATGAATTAAGGTGTTAATCGTAAACAATCCTCCATACGAATGACCAATTAAAGTTCTATAATTGGTTACAGCATAATTGTTCTCTATATAAGGAATTAATTCGCCCTCAATAAATTTTAAGAAATTATCAGATTGACCATTTTCTTCAGTAAAAGGCATTCCATACTTAGTAGTTATTACACTTGGAGTTAGATCTCGTGTTCTGTTTTTATTGTTAGAAATTGCTACCAATATCATTTCTGGTAAATAGCCCCCATAATAAAATTCATGAACAGTATGAACCGCAGGAAGAAACACTCGTCCATCTAAAATGTATATTGTTGGGTATTTTTTGTTGCTATCTGGCACGTAACTATCAGGCAATTGAATGTGAATTTCTCGATATTCGCCTAATGAATTAGAATAAATACTGTCTTTTACTCCAACTTTTTGAAGAAATGTTTGATTTTGAGCATTTAAATGATAGGTAAATAGGCCAAAAAGAAGAATTAGCGATAGTACTATTTTTTGGTTGGTCATAATGGTTTATTAAAAAGTTTAATCCCAGAATTTTAAGCAATAAACATGCCATAATGGTTCTTTTTTGGTTAAAGCTAAAGAAGCGTTTTATAATTAAGTATCTTTAAACAAAACCAACCGTCATGAAAAAAAGAGACTTTCTTAAAAATGTTTCATTAGCTGTTATAGGAGCACCGTTTTATGGTAGCACATTGGCATCGTGTGTAGAAGAAGCATCTAATGTGTCGGCAAAAGAATTAGCCATTAATGATGACTTTTGGCTTAAGGTACGTCAAGATTATAAGTTAAAACCTGACTATATAAATCTTGAAAGTGGGTATTATAATATAATTCCGCAACCTACATTAAATGCCATGATTGAGAATGCCAGAATGGTAAATTATGAGGGTTCTTATTACATGCGAACGGTACAGCGCGAGAACAAACTGCGAATGGCTGAGAAGTTGGCAAATGTAATTGGCAGTACAGCCAAAAATGTGATTATTACTAGAAATACAACTGAATCTTTGGATATGGTTATAAAAGGAATGGCGTGGAAAGAAGGTGATGAGGCCGTTTATGCCGAACAGGATTATGGTGCCATGAAGGTAATGTTCGAACAGGTTTCAAAACGTTATGGGACGAAAAATGTAGTGATTTCTATACCAAATCATCCAAATTCCGATGAAGAGATTGTTGAGCTATACGCCAATGCCATTACGTCAAAAACCAAATTACTTATGGTATGCCATATGATTAATATAACAGGACATATTCTACCAATTAAAAAAATCTGTCAAATGGCGCATAGTAGAGGTGTACAGGTTATGGTAGATGGCGCTCATTGTGTTGGTCATTTTAAATTTAGTATTGAAGATTTAGAATGTGATTATTACGGGTCAAGTTTGCATAAATGGTTAGCAGTACCATTAGGTACTGGTCTGCTATATGTAAAAGATGAACATATAGACAATTTATGGCCAATTTTTGCCGAACATCATCGTGAACCAGGTGATATTTCAAGATTGAATCATATTGGAACCCATCCAGTGTATCATGATCTTACCATTGAAAATGCTATTGATTACTACAATTTGCTGGGAATAGATAGAAAAGAAGAACGTCTTAGGTACTTACAAGAATATTGGACATCAAGGGCAAGAAACATTCAAAATATTATTCTCAATACCCCTATAGAATCTCACCGTGCTTGTGGTATTGCTAATGTTGGAATTAAAGGTATGCCTCCAGGTGAAATGGCAAAAAGATTATTAGATGAGTATCAAATTTTTACCGTTGCTATAAACAATGCTACAGTGCAAGGGTGCAGAATTACACCTAATGTCTTCACTACAATTGATGAGTTAGACAAATTTGTTATGGCACTGGAAGAAATGGCAGCTTAACTAAATTACCATTCGTTGATTCTGTTAGAATCTAACTTAATAAAAACAAAAAGTAAAATGGTAAAACCCCAAAGGCTTGAACCACCATAACTAAAAAACGGAAGTGGGATTCCAATAGTTGGAATTAATCCCATAACCATACCAACGTTAATCATGAAGTGGACAAATAAAATTGAGGCTACACTATAACCATACACTCGACTAAATTGCGATTTTTGAAGTTCGGCTAAATGTAAAATTCTCACCAATAATAGGACAAATAAAATAACAACAATACTACTACCAAGAAACCCCCATTCTTCACCAACGGTACTAAATATATAATCTGTATGCTGTTCTGGAACAAATTTCCCTATAGTTCTAGTACCTTCTAAGAACCCCTTTCCTGTCACGCCACCTGCGCTAATTGCTTTTTCAGATTCGTTGAGGTTGTATAGTATTGTTTGTTTCATCTGCTCCAACTTCTCTGGATCTTTTTCTAAACGCAGCCATAGACTAATCCTGTCTTGTTGATGAGGTTGCAAAATACTTTGATAAAAAAACTGAACACCTAAAGAAAATACGATACATATTAGGGATAAAAGAATTGGCTGGATTAATGATCGTTTTCTTTTCCTGAAGGTGAAATGGTGTGTAAAAATGATAAGCGTGATTGCAATTATTGTTACGACTACAGAAAATTTTAAGGTTAATACCGCAATAATGAGTATTGCAAGCCCAATAAACAAATATACCTGTGGAATGCCTTCACGGTAAAAAACAAAAAAGAAGGCCGCATAAACTATGGTGCTTCCCGCGTCATTTTGCAGTACAATTAAAATCGCTGGAACAAGTATGATTAATACCGCTTTTATTTGGTCTTGCAGATTTTTAATATTGGTTTGTAGGTCACTTATGTATTTTGCAACGGCTAGAGCTGTCGCTGCTTTTGCAAATTCACTGGGCTGTAATGTCATCCCGCCAAAGGCGTACCAAGAAGTGGCTCCATTCACATTTTTACCAAACAAGAATAACCCCAGTAAGGAGAGCAACGAAACAAGATATATAATACTTGCAAATCGTTCGTAGAATTTAGCCTCAATAGAGAGTACTAAAATGATTAGAACGATAGTGAAAATAATAAAAACTAATTGCTTACCATAGGGTTGACCCATGTCAAAATAACTGCTTACTTCACCAGATAAGGAGGCCGAAAATATATTTACCCATCCAAATCCAACCAAAAGAAGAAAGAGGATAATGGTAATCCAATCAATTTTAAAGTTTCTAGTTCGATTGAGACTCATTGGTTCTAGTTGCTATAATTTGATTGTAATCTTCAACCGTCATCATTTGCGTTCGTTCGTTAATTTCAAATGGTTGACCCAGATAAGGCTTTTCATATTCATGTTCTAGTGTATATCGCATTACCCAGTCTTCTAAATCAGTTCTGGTAATTTCACCATTTAAATATTTCTCAATCATTAAACTAGCAATTCTACCTGCGAATCGTGCTCCATAGTATCCATTTTCAACCAAAATTGCCAATGCAATTTTTGGGTCATCTTTGGGAGCAAAGGCAACAAATATAGAATGGTCTGTTAATTGTTTTCGTTCACCATCAACAATTCTAAAATTTTCTGCGGTACCAGTTTTACCACAAATTTCTACCCCAGGGACATTCAAAAACCACGCTGTACCATTGGGGCCGTATACATCATGTAACCCTTCAATTACTGGTTCAAAATGTTGTTTGTCAATAGTGGTTTCATATTTAGTGGTATATTTTGAAGGTATGGTATCACCTTCTATATCTTTAATTATATGAGGTTTATAATAATGGCCTCTATTGGCTATTGCCGCCATCATATTAGCCAATTGAATTGGTGTTACCAAAACTTCTCCTTGCCCAATAGAATTTGAGATTATAGTTGTAGCTCCCCATCTAAAATCAGGATACCACTTGTCGTAATAAGCACCATTAGGAATATTTCCGGGTTGCCCTACAGATAAATCATATCCTAAGTAATTACCCAAACCAAAACTTTTTATGTGATTACTCCATATATCCATAGCATTTCCTGCATCATCATATTTTTCTATGGTTTTTCTAAATGCATTCGCGAAATAAGAGTTACAGGATTTTGAAATTCCGTTATTCAATACTCTAGTACCTGCCCCACAATGACACCCCATTGGCCTTCTTCCTCCATAATTGTATGCTCCAGTACAACGTATAGATGTGCGCTCATTTATTACACCTTCTTGTAAGGCTGTAAGTGCAATAAGAGCCTTAAATGGCGAGCCAGGTTCGTGCATACGCTGCAATCCTTTATCTATTAAAGGCAGATGAATAGAATCGTTATGTAATTTTGTATAATTTCTTGAACGCGGTCTGCCCACTAAAAGATTTGGATTGTAAGAAGGAGCAGAAACCAAACTCAGAATTTCACCAGTTTTAGGTTCAATAGCCACAATTCCACCAACCTTATTTTGCATTAAAAACTCTCCATATTCTTGGAGCTCGGCATCAATGGTAATGGTAATATCTTTACCTGGAATTGGAATAGTATCAACCAATCCGTCTTTATAAGGACCAATGTCCCGGTTAAATCGATCTTTTTGAATGAACTTCACACCCTTTACACCGCGAAGCTCTTCTTCATAAGACTTTTCAATGCCTTGTTTTCCAATGATATCGCCACTTAAATAATAACGATCTGTTTCTAATTCTTTTGGCGTTACTTCTGCTGTATAACCCAATACATTTGCGCCAATAGAAGTTTGATAATCTCGAAGCGATCTTTTTTGAATATAAAAGCCCTCAAATTTTCGCATTTTTTCTGAGAGTACCGCATAATCTTCTTTCGATAAATGTGCTAGAAAAACATACGGCAAACGTGGTGAATACCTATATGCTCTATTATAGGTTTTTATAAAATCTTCTTTCGTTATTTTTAGCAGTGAGCAAAACTCTAAGGTATCCAAAGGTTGAACTTCACGAGGGATAACCATGACATCATACGAAGGTTGATTAGCAACCAAAAGTTTTCCATTCCTGTCATAAACGTACCCTCGTTTAGGATAATTAAATACCTTCCTTATGGCGTTATCTTCATAGATATTATAAGAAGTACTAGAATACACTTGTAGATAAAAAAGGCGCGCAATAAAAGTGATTCCTACTAAAATAACTACCGAAACGAGTAATAGTTTTCTCATCTAT
>CAZAPO010000088.1:0-7440 GCA_964487005.1 uncultured Flavobacteriaceae bacterium | reverse complement strand
GGTATCACGATATTCAAATTGACGGTGAAAGTAGTATTTATGTGGGTGATATTTTGGGTAATAGGATTCAGAAATTTAAATTAAAAACACCCTACAGCAATACTAATAAGTAATTGCTTGTTTTCACCTACATCTAAAAGTCCTCACTGATTTTCATTTTGGTATATTAGATCTGCTGGCAGCTAAAATTGCACGACCTTACATTTTATCCTACACCCTTGCAAAAAGATGAGTATCGAAAGTATTGTTAATCACTTCCCTTCACCATCACCAACAGATAAGACATGTAAGTAATTTATCTATTTTCAAGACCGTATAAATTATTTGTGCAAGATGGTTTTTAAATCACTATTGCTCTATTTGACATATTAATTCAACTCTTTGGTACTCTTAAAGTCTTGGAAGATTTCTTTACAGCCATTACCTATAATATGAAATGCAATGTTATTATTAATTATACATTTAAAATATAGGTTTCTAAAAACCGATAATCCTGTTTTATCAATATAATTTACCTTATCTATATTAAGCGTAATCTCATTACATTTCTTTAATATTTCTGTAAAGTGATCTTCAAAATGTTTTGAAGTAGTAGCATTCACATCACCTGTTAAGTGAAAAATTCCTTTATTATTAATTATTGATAGTGCCATAATTTAATTTTTTAATAAATTTTGATTTCTATTTCCTGGATTGTCTTTATACCAATCTTTATGAGTGGTACCGCCCGAGGTTGCCCACGTTCCAAAGAAATTATATGCGTCAGTTATGCGAACTGATTCTTTAGGAACCTTAAAATCATGTATGATACTAATTGCCCAAGGATATCCATTTGTTGAAATATAATTACCATCAAGATCATTATTTTGACCTCCTGTTAGAATTAGGTTATCACCTAAGCTAGTAGTTTTATAATACGGTAAATGAATTTCATTTTCTCTGACTTTATTGGCAATAATAAATGGATTGAATGGAGCTGCTCCTAATGATTCTGTGGTTATTGGATTATTTAAAACTATCGAAATTGTGACTTCATTTACTAAGTTATCTGCATTATCTGATAATATTATTACGGCCTTATCTTGATTTGCTTCTGTACCATTTGGATTAAGATTGATATAGTTTTCAGTATATATTGTACCAGTAACGCTATCTACTTGATTTGGAGTCAAACCTTCTATCTCAATTCCTACTCCATTTGTATATCCTGCAAAGTTCGATTTAACTCGACATACAAGATCTACTTGAACCACCAAATTATCTGAATTTAAAACTGTTATCGCTTGATAATTTAAAGCGGTATCATTAAAATCATAATCACCATTTGAAGGCCATAAATCTTCAAAAGCAATTGTACCAGTTCCATATTTACTTGGTGTAAATATTTCGAAAGCTTTGTTTGCTTCATCTGGATAGGAATCATCACGATCTAAAACACCATCACCATCTGAATCAATTTCATTGGTACTTTCTGAGAAAACTCGAAATGTCGTTAAATCGTTGATCGTGCGTCCAAAATCTGTATTATTATTGGCATTAACACCATACTCATACTGCCAACCACCAGTTTGGGTATCCATTATGATTAGATCTGAACTACTGGCATTATTGGCGAGCCACAAGTCTTGATTTGAGTCAAATGTCATCGAAGTAGGTTGAAATGGTAGATTATCAGCACTTATTCTAATACTATCATATTCTTCATTAGCATTTAAACTTAACCTGTACAGACCTGAAAACGTACACAAAAACAGCGTTCCATCTTCTGCAAATGCCAAATCTCCACCATTGACATTATGCAATCCGTTAATGTTCCAAATGTTTAAATTGTTTCCATTTTCAGGGTCAAAAGTGTACAGTTTATTGTTTTTTGAAAAATAAAGTAACCTGTCTTCCACATTGAAATCTAATCTTGGACCTCCAATACCTAAGTTTGCCACGATCTCCCATGTATTGTTATCTATTGAGTATTTCATTAATGGATAAGGACTACTTCTTCCTATGGAATATAAAAGTCTATTTGTTTGATCTATTGCACACGTCCAACTTCCCATTGGCATATCAGATAAGTAAGTTAATTGACCGTCTTCAGGATTAACTTGAAACAACTCTCCTGACCCATTAACACAATACAAGTAATCATTTACTATTTCGTTCATTACCACACGACCATTTGTTGTAGTTGAGTGAACGTAATTAATCTTATCATTTGCGATTTTTTCTATGGAAGAAGAATAATTTTGATTATCATTTCTTCTTATATATACTTCATCATAAAAGTTTGGAATATTTACCTCTTGATTCAGGCTTCCATTTTTTGTTAAACCTGAAAAAAGCAATTTATTAACCACATCATTTCTGTAAACTTCTTCTGTAACAATTTCACCAAATTCATTTTCAAAAGTTTCTGTACCTAATAAGACAGGTTGCGAAGTATATGCATAAACGTCATACTTTGCTTGAGCATTATCATGAATACTAATGTTAATGGACCTATACGTACTAAAATCAAAACCATCTGGTATTCTAATTGCTTCTACCGCGTCTGAAACAATTACATCTTCATTTAAATTAGGCTTGGAACAAGCGCTTATTAATACTAAGATTGTTAAGCTTGAAAATTTGACGAAACTCTTCATGGTGTCGGTTTTAATTATAGATTATGGATTTTCTTTTATCCAGATCAAAATTAATTCGACTCTTACAAAATTGTTCAACTATTCGATTTTATGGGAATTGGCAGGGGTAGATAACCGTTTAATATCGACGAGCTGTAATTTTAATTAATAAAAACGATCGCTATTTAAAATTGTTAACAAATTGATCCTTGGGCAATTTTATCGAGATATTCGGGAATTGAAAAAAGACTTTGATAAAATGAGTGTTTTAATGTATTACTTTCTTTTTGCGCTTTATTTAATGCTTGAATTTCGTGCGTATATTTTTGGTATGCTAAAATCGTGTCCAATATTTCAAAATCATCCAAATCTACAATAAAACCTAATTGTTTCAGGTTGTATTGATTTGTTAAAAATCTAGCTCCGGCTTTAACCAACAAACTAGATTTATTTGTTTTTGTACAAACAACATTAATATTTTCAAAATTTAAAGCTATATCATTAAGATCCTCGTAAACCTGCTCACAACTACTGTTGCAAACCAAACATACTTTAACTTTTGTCATTTTATCAAAGATTTTAATAAAACGAGTTTTCAGAACTTCATTCTTAAAGGTTTTAAACGAAATTATTAAGCCTACATTCATGATCTAGAAATTATAAATTATTGAGGTATTAAACTATGAAGCTCTCTTCGCACGTTCCCAGTTGACTGTTTGATTTTTACTTAAGTATCTAAACAACCCTAAGATTACAGATAAGTTCATTATAAAAAAGTAATACGGGACAAATAAAATTTTGGTTCTAATTGCCTTGTTTTCTAATAACCATCCTATGAATGCAAAGATGTACATCGCAAATTGCACCCAAAAAAATACCTGGTAAAAATTAAACAATTCAAGTTCATTATTATTTGCGATTATTGCAGATATTGGTAACAAAAGAAGAAGGCAAAATGGTGTAATTGTCCATCGCAATACTCGATGTGAAATATATTGAAATGACAACAGTCCATATTTAAAAATATTTAATAGTTTTCTTAACCTGATTACTGATTGTATGCCTCCGGCTGAAATTCTAATTTTACGTTTTAGCTCTTCTTTTACATTTTCTGAAGCCGTTTCTATTGCATATGCCTCTGGGTTGTACTGTATTACATATCCTTTTTGAGCGACTCTAAGTGAAATAATAAAGTCATCTAAAATGGTATCTGGCTCAACTTCGTTAAATAGAGCAGTTCTAATGGCAAACAATTCTCCCGCCGCTCCTACAGCCGAGTGCAATTCTGCATCCCATTTCTTTAAAGTAGATTCATATTTCCAGTACAAACCCTCTCCTGCACCTGCTGCCGCATCATAACATTTATTTACAATACGTTTTTCGCCTGATACACATCCTACCTTTTCATCAGCAAAGCATTTAACAATATGCATAATGGAATCTTTCCCTAAATTGGTATTAGCGTCACTAAAAATTACAATGGGTGATTCTACAAAAGGCATAACCCTGTTCATCGCGTTAATCTTACCTTTTCTCTCATCCTTATGAAAAAGTTCAATATTATTATACTTTTCTAAAAGCTTATTTGTTCCATCATTAGATCCATCTGTCACCCAAATAATTTTTAATTTACTTTTTGGATAGTTGAGATTCATCGTGTTTTCCATTTTCTGACCTACATAATCTCGCTCATTATACGCTGGAATAAACAGTGTAACTTCAGGTAGTTCTTCTAACCAGCTTTTTATATTTGAGGTTTTCACAAATAGCCGTTTTAGTTTAATTGCAATAAACAGTATAGCGCCGTAACCAACATAGGTATACACTACTATCAATAATAAAATCCAGAAAAGTATTTCTAATGCTTGCATAACGATTGTTTTTTTATTTAAATAACTAGAGTTGTAAATAGTTTTATAAGTCTTGATATAACTATACTATGCTTTTTCCCAAACTTTGGCTTCAAAATTGTATTGTTTTAAAATACGTGCCGGATTACCTCCAAAGACAGAGTATGGCGGTACATCTTTTGTAACAACACTGCCTGCCGCTACTATTGCATGTTTACCAATAGTAACTCCTGGAACTACTACCACATTGGCACCAATCCAGGACTCATCTTCTACAACAATCTCTTTCGTGTTAATACCTTGTTTATGAATAGGGCTATCTATGCTGGTATAGTTATGATTTAGGCCTGAAAGAACTACATTTTGGGCTAACCTCACATCACTCCCCACTTTTACTGGACCAATAATGGTATTACTTAAACCAATACGCGTTCTATCTCCAACCAGAACATCTCCAACTCCATTGTTAATGGCCGAAAAATCTTCAATAGTAGAGTCATCACCTACATTAAATTTATTCCATGGCACAACGTCCAGCCTTGTACGTTTTCTAATACATGTATTTTTTCCCCTTTTATGAATAAATGGGTTTATAAACCATTTTATCCATAATCTTGGTCTTGACTGGTTTGGAATTAAAATAGACCAATGTGCCAATTTCTTTATTGTGCTATTCGCTTTTATTTTTTCTGCTATTTTCATCTTATACTTGTTTTAAGGTTGTATCAATTGCAGTGTAAATATCTTTCACGCTATTTGTCCAGGTATGTGTATTGGCAAAAGTTATTTGCTGTTTTGATCTTGCGCTTGATTGTTCTAACAATGCTTTATTGATAAGCCTGATGTAATCTTCTTTAGTTTCACCTAAATACACATACTCTTTAAACATTTGCATTGCTTTAGTTTTTGTAGCAACAACCGGTTTCCCCATTGCTAAGTACTCGTCAATTTTACGCGGATAATTACCTATTGTTATTTCATTTATTACTTGAGGATTTATTGCTATATCAAATCCTTTAATGTAAGATGGTAATTGGTCTACTGGTTTGTTACCTAAAAAATGTACATTTTTTAAATCGTGAAGTGTAGATTTTTTAAAAGCGTCATCTTCTGGCCCCACCAAAACTATACTCCAATCTTGCCTTTTCTTGGCAATAAATTCGAGTAATTCTATATCTAATCGTAGTTTAGTAAGTGAGCCCACATAGCCAATTACAGGTCCTTTAATACCTTTAAATTCTTTGGCAACTGTTATCGTATCTTTAATGTCATTAAACATACTTACATCACAACCTTGACCAACCATATGGCTATTTGAATTATACTTTGAAGAGTAGTCAACGTAATATTCTGAATTATTCACAACTACATCTGCTTCCTTAATTACCAATGGTTCTAGACGCTCCCCATGTTTTTTCCAATAAGGCACTTTTACCAAGTTGTCTCTAACATAATATACGTACAATTCTGGTTGTAAAAATTCTTTTAAATGCAGCCCTAAAAACATGGAACTATCATTAAATAAGAAAGTATTTTTAAAGCCTAAACGTTGTGTAGCGCTTTTAATGCTGGAAGCAAATGATTTAGCATTTCTCTTATTAAAGAATTTGTACAATTGATGAGAGCCAATCCAATTAATAGATTCGGTTAGGCTCTTTGGATATAAATTCCATAAGTTATTATCAATTCTTTCAATATCTGAAATTTGTCCATTTAAAACTTTGATTCGTTTCTGAATTCTTTCTTTATTCTTATGTCTAATCTTTGTAATTCTATCTAGTGGTGGGTTTACATAAAGTACGCGATTATCTTTAGCGAACTCGAGTGCTATATTCTTGCAATTGCTTCCAATTTCAATATCCCAAGGTTGAATTCCAACGATGACTATATCTTTACCTTTTACCATGATTTCTAAATATTTTTCTTCTTAAATTCTCTATAAATTTCTAATACACTTTTGGCTGTATTTTGCCAAGAAAATAATTTGTAGCGTTCAAATCCTTTTTGAATTAGTTCTGATTTAAATGCATTGTTTGATTGTACTTTTACGAGGGCATCATAAATGCTTTCTATATTTTTTGGATTTACCAAACATGCTGCATCCCCAGCAACTTCTGGCATTGAGGAGGTATTTGAAGTAATTACAGGAACACCGCAAGCCATAGCTTCGATAATTGGTATCCCAAAACCTTCTCGTAATGAAGGAAATAGAAACAAATTGGCTAAATTAAATATTACTGGTAGGTCTTTATCATCTACATATCCAGCCAATATTATTTTGTTACTTAACTCATTTTTCAAACCTATTGATTTTAAGATTATATTTAGTTTATTCTCATCTAGTCCTAATAGAACAAGCTTAATATCTTCTGAAAATGAATTTGTATACTTGTAAAATGCTGCTAATACGCGACCTGTATTTTTTCTAGGATCGGTACTTCCCAGATGCAAAAAAAAGTCTTTTGGTAAACCATACTTTTGCTTTACTTTTTCTTTATGGTTATGACTAAATGTATTTGTAAAATTGTCGCTAACACCATTATGAACAGTCTTTATTTTAGCATCGTCAAGCTTATAAACGTTTGATATATTATGCTTTTCGAAATTGGAAACCGTTATTAGTTGGTCACTTTTTTTTACAACATTATTTACAATGAATCTTCTATATAAATTTCCAATTTTTTGATACCATGAAGCACTACTGCTAAGGAGCTTTATAATACTGCTCTCCTTAAAAATAATATCATGCAACGTGGTAATTATTGGAACTCTTGAAAGTAATGGTGCTGTATTGCTGGTACAATGTAATAAATCACAGTTGTAAGCCTTTGCTAATCTTGGCAGCTTAACCTGCTCCCAAATTGGATACGGGCTTCCTTCAATTTCAATAATTTTGAAATTTTCTGTAGCAGTTATTACTTTGTTGTCCTGATCTGATTTTACAAAAATATAATACTCATTATCTTTATCTA
>CAZAPO010000087.1:0-7416 GCA_964487005.1 uncultured Flavobacteriaceae bacterium | reverse complement strand
AGGCACGACTGATGTAAGTGAGTACTAAGCCTTAAAGCTTGTATTATTAGGCAATTCAAACACTTCGAGATCAAAATAAGGAACGGCTGCAATCATATGGTCAAAAATATCGGCCATGATATATTCGTAGTTTTGCCAGCGTTTGTCGCTACTAAAAGCATAAATCTCAATTGGGATACCTTGTGGAGTAGGTGCCAATTGTCGTACCATTATGGTCATTTCTTTATTAATCGCAGAATGTTGTTCTATATAGGTTTCGACGTATTTTCTAAACACGCCAAGATTGGTTAGATTTCTACCATTAATAAGTACTTCTTTGTTTATTGCATTGGACGTATTGTAATTATCAATTACCCCTTGGCGCGAGTCTAAGTAATTAGAGATAAGGCTTATTTCTTTAAGTTTATTAACTTCATTTACAGATAGATACTTAACACTACTTAACTTAATTCTTAATGATCTTTTAATACGTCGTCCACCAGCATTCATCATTCCTCTCCAGTTCTTAAACGAATCTGAAATCAGGGCATAGGTAGGAATAGTAGTAATGGTTTTATCAAAGTTTTGAACCTTCACCGTTGCCAGGTTAATCTCAATAACATCACCATCGGCACCATACTTTTCAAAACTAATCCAATCTCCAATTCTTACCATATCATTGGTAGCCACTTGAATACTAGCTACAAAACCAAGAATGGTATCTCTAAACACTAAAATGATCACGGCAGAAATTGTTCCTAAACCAGTTAGAAATGCCCAGAACGAGATTCCGGTGATAATGGCTATAATTGAAAAGATACCCAGTACCCATGCAATAATCATAAAGACTTGAATATAGCTATCAATAGGTTTGTCTTTAAAGCGTGGTAGGGTTTTTAAATAGTCTTTTATAGAGTTTAAAAGGCTTCTGGCCACCCAAAGCGTTAAAACAATACCAAAAATGAGTAAAGTCTTTTCAACAATGTTTTCCCAATAAGGGAAGTCAGAGAATACCATGGGTGCAAATTCAACTGCAATAATTAAGGGTATGATATGCGCCACATTTCTAAATACCTTATTCTTCACCATGATATCATCAAAGTTCGACTTTGAGCGCTGGGCAATTTTTGAGAAGGTCTTTAAAAGTATTCTTCTGGTTAGAAAATCAATCAAGAAAATAACTAGGAGTAGGGCTACCAATAAAATAATCATATTTAAGTAGCTGGCTGTACTTTCAGAAACACCGTTAGTGACTAGTAAATCATACAGTAAATGTCTTAAACGCTCCATATATTAGAGTTTAGCAAGTTTTCTATCTAATAAAAATGTTCCAAACGGAATTATTGCGGCGAGCAATACATTCTTAAAATTAAGTTTAAAATAATCGTTTTCAGATTTAAGCATATACGCTAGAATCACATATAGCATAAACAAAATACCATGTGGCATCCCTAACATTTTTACATACTGCGGGTCATCTCCAAAATATTTAATGGGTGTGGCAATAAATAATAATAAGATATACGATACACCTTCAAGAAAAGCCGTAATTCTAAAGATATTGAGAAGTGAAAACATAGTGTTATTTAAGCTGCAAAGATATTACAATAGAAGCACTCAAACTAATATCTTATAAAAACAAAGCACAACATATTGTTGTGCTTTGTTTCCTAACCTTTAGGGTTTTAGTTCAATGGATAAACTAATGCTTATTCATCGCTAGATGCTACATCACTTTCGTCTGCCATTAAAGCAAAGAATTTATTGATGTTAGGCAAAATAACGATACGAGTTCTTCTGTTTTTAGCTCTATTTTCACGAGTTTCATTATCGGCTAATGGCTGGTAGCTACTGCGTCCAGAAGCAATTAACTTCTCTGGAGCAACATTGTATTGGTTCTGTAATTTTCTAACTACAGACGTTGCACGTAGTACACTTAGATCCCAGTTATCTTGAACCTTTTCGTTGTTGATACTTCTGGCATCAGTGTGTCCTTCAACCATAACGTCAATACTTGGTTCAGAGTTAATTACCTGTGCTAATTTTTCTAAAATAGGGTTGGCTTTATTACTAACTCTATAACTAGCAGTGTTAAACAATAACTTGTCAGAAATTGAAATCATTACCACTGTTTCATCAATGCTAATAGAGATATCGTCTTCTTCTTCAAGATCTGATGTGTCAATAGACTTACTTAAACTGTACGATACAGCTAAGTCCATAGAATCTTTTAAGGTTTTAGCTTCAGCTAATAATGCAGGGTCTACATTGTTTAATGTGGCGCGCATTTTCTCTTTTGTGTCGGTAGAAATTACTGCTACGTTTGCAACAGTTTCTAATTTAGCATCGTTTTCTTCGTTTAATTCGGCGTTTAAATCAGTTAAAGAGTTAATCTTTTTGTTGTACTGATCTACACGTGCTTGAATTACTTCAAACTTTGCTTCTAGGTCTTCTTTAGCTACTCTGGTCTTGGTTAGTTCGCTTTTAATTTGTCCGTTTTCCTGTTCTAAGGCGATGTATTTCTTCTTAGAAACACAAGATGTTAATACCAATCCGCTTAATAGTAGAATTGAGATTTTTTTCATGAGGTTTGTTTTTGGATTAAATGTTTATGGTATCTACGCTTATAATTTAATTTTGGATGTTTGGGAAGTACTTTTTTTACAAACATTTTTTCATTTCTAAATTTTTATTGAAAATGAAGCTAGATTTTTGTATCTTAAAGGTCCGATTGTCTCGAAATTATCATGTACTCGACTTTATGTTAAGAGCTAACAAAAGTCATATTTTCACATTAGTAATGTGAGTAGCTTTATTGAATAAATAAAACCCGAGTATATGAAAATATTTGACGATAAGCACATCAAGAACGTAGTTTTTGTAGGTGCACATAACAGTGGTAAAACCACACTATCAGAGACCATGCTTTTTGAAGCTGGTCTTATTAATAGGAGGGGTACCGTAGAAGACAAGAATACTGTGTCAGATTACCACGAAATTGAACACGAAAGAGGCGCTTCTGTATTTGCAACACCACTTCACACAGAATGGCGTAATTACAAAATCAACATTATCGATACTCCCGGACTCGATGATTTCATTGGTGAAATTATTTCATCGATCAGGGTCGCAGACACGGTTGTGACCGTGATT
Source organism: uncultured Flavobacteriaceae bacterium (assembly GCA_964487005.1). GTDB lineage: Bacteria > Bacteroidota > Bacteroidia > Flavobacteriales > Flavobacteriaceae > CAZAPO01. The sequence goes on along the minus strand of CAZAPO010000087.1, from coordinate 4,284 downwards.
AATGGACGACACGGAGTAGAGGTTGGCACCGAGATCATCTGGAATTACACAGATAAGTATCACAGGCCAACCTTATTTGTTGTCAATCAAATTGATCATCCAGATACCAATTTTGATGACAATTTTAGAAGTATTAAAACCCTTGTTGGTAATAACGCTGTTGCGATTCAGTATCCAATACGTATTGATGGCGCACAGTGCATTGTAGACGTCCTTAAAATGCGCTGCTATAAGTTTGGACCAGAAGGAGGGAAGCCAGAGAAATTAGACATTCCTGATTACGAATTAGACAGAGCCAATGAGCTACATAATGAGCTTGTGGAGAAAGCGGCCGAAAATGATGAAGAATTAATGGAATTGTACTTTGATAAGGGCACATTGAACGAAGATGAAATGCGTCAAGGTATCAAGGCCGGAATGTTAAACCACGAATTGTTCCCGGTTTTCTGCGTATCGGCAATTAATGATATGGGTACCGGACGTTTAATGGGCTTTATAGATAATGTAGCACCTGCGGCGGCCGATTTAAAACCAGCGCAAAGTTTAGAAGGAGACGAGATTATCACCAAAGTCGATGCACCTACCACCTTATTTGTGTTTAAAACCTTGTATCAGCCTAATCTAGGGCAAATTACCTTCTTTAAAGTGAAGTCTGGTGAAATTAAGGTGAACGATAAGCTTACCAACGCCAGGGTTGATGAAACAGAGATCATCAATCAGCTGTTTATTATGGATGGTAAAAAGCGTGAACCTGTGTCTAAATTAACCGCAGGAGATATTGGGGCCACTTTAAAATTAAAGTATACAGAAACCAACGACACCTTATATGGTGGTAAAAAGTCGATAACAGTGAAACCAATACAGTATCCAGCGCCTAGAATTACAAAGGCGGTGAGTGCTGCCAATAAAAATGATGAGGAGAAGCTTAACGATGCCTTAAAGAAGATTCACAGCCAAGATCCAACGGTAGTAGTGAAATACTCAAAGGAATCGAGAGAGCTGCATTTAGGCTGTCAGGGAGAATTGCATTTGGCAACCATCAAATGGACCCTCCAACATATTTATGGAGTAGAACCTGTATTTAAAAAGCCAAAAATTCAATATCGCGAAACCATTCAGCGTTCATCAACGGCTAATTACCGTCATAAAAAGCAATCTGGTGGTGCAGGGCAATTTGCTCAGGTACATATGAAGATTGAGCCGTGGTATGAAGGAATGCCAGAACCTGAAGGCTTTAATATAAGAGGTAAAGACGAAGTAGACTTAAAGTGGGGCGGTAAGCTGGTGTTTTACAACTGTATTGTTGGTGGTGTGATAGACACCCGCTATTTACCAGCAATTATGAAGGGCGTCTTGGAGGTGATGGAATCTGGACCGTTAACAGGCTCTTACATTAGAGATGTGCGTGTTATGGTTTACGATGGTAAGATGCACTCTGTAGACTCCAATGATATATCGTTTAAGATCGCGGGCTCACACGCTTTTAAAGAAGCCTTCTTAAATGCGAATCCGAAGTTATTAGAACCAACCAACGAACTCACGGTTAGAGTACCTGAGGAAATGGTGGGTAATGTTATGACCGACTTACAATCGCGGCGCTCAGTAATTCAAGGATTTGAGAACTTAGATAATTATCAAGTTTTAAAATGCGTAACGCCGGCAGCCGAGTTGTTTGGTTATTCAACAGATTTAAGATCCTTAACGCAAGGACGTGCAACCTTTAGTTCTACGTTCTCGTCGTATCAACCGGTACCAAACAATGTACAGCAACAACTAGTAAAAGAAGAAGTATAACAATAAACAAAATCAATATGCAAACCAAAGTATCATATTTAAGCGACCTAAGATTCAATTTAGAAACCTGGAAGCGAGAGCTACGTTTTCATTTTAATGAAATGGATACGTTTGAGGAAAAATTGGAAGAGATTGCAGGTCGCGAATTCGATAAAAGAGCTACGATTCCTTTAGAGCATTTTCAAAATAAGATTATGCTAGAAAAGAGTGCTATTTCAAAACTTATGCATAGATGTAAACGTAAAATGGCTAATATTCATAATGCAGATTTTAATGAAAATATAGATGGTCGCCTAATGAATGAGCAAAGCACATTAGCCGATGATATGCGACAGTATATTAGAATACATTACGAGTTCAAGGAAGATATGATGAACTATTTTAGAGAGTGGCTATAACCAATTGCTATTATATCTTAAAAAGTCAGATCCTGTTTAGAATCTGGCTTTTTTTTATGGAGACTGATATAAATCATAGGAGGAAAGCTCAAGCAGTTGTAATTTTGAGAAGCAATTTGGTAAAAAAGAAACATAAACATACCTCAATCACTAATATTTAGTATTCAAGTTAAGTAATTAGTATGGAGATTAGGTCAGATACAACAGCGTATCTGACCTTTTTTTAGGGGTAATGATTATCAAAATATTGCGTCTAAAAAAATATGACGGACGAGGATTTACCCCAAAAAAGTGGTAACTTAGAAAAACAGCAAGTGAACCGACTAAAATTGCTAGTGAAACGTCCCCAAAGCACCTGGTTTCGCCTTAATTTTGGAGTGGAATTAAAACAGTTAGGTATGAAAACAAAAATTATCACAGTAATTATTACAGCCATGGTTCTAGCAAGTTGTGGAACCTCTAAAACGGTTGTGAGTGCAGAAGAATTGAATAAGGTAAACGCTATCATTGAAAGCGATACCCTTACAATTGAATCGGTTTGGGCATATCCGCAAAACCAGAGTACTATTATTAACACCCGCTTACTACCACCAGAGAGTGCAGCCGGGAACATTAATTTACAGGGTAACGAGAACTATTTTAAGAAAATAGGAGATAGCCTGTCGTTTGACCTCCCATTCTTTGGAGTACGCCAAATGGGTGCTGCTTACGATATTGACAAGGCTGGATTCACTTTTGATGGGTTACCAGATGAATTTGAACACACGTTTGATGAGAAAAAAAGCGTGCATCAATACAAGATTGAGGTGAATAACAGTACAGAGAACTTACAAATGATTATCAAAATTTTTGCGAATCTGAATACCGAAATACGCGTAAATAGCTCGCACAGATCGAGCATTGCGTATCGCGGTAAAATTGTGCAAACAGATGCGTATTAGTAAATGGTTAGTTAGCTAAAAAAGGAATCAATTCGATTCCTTTTTTTTATGCCTAAAGTTTTAAGAGAACTTTAAGTTACTCATACTTACATAATTAATACCTTGTGGTTATGAAGAAACTCTTGACTACAATTATGGGCTGCCTGTTCCTACAATTTGGATTTGCGCAATATGCCGAATACGACTGGAACGAGCGCGATACCTGGATGGATGTGAACTATATTTTTGAGAAAGCAGGTATAGACGCGGGGAGTCGTGTGGCCGATATTGGGTGCCACGAAGGCTATTTTACGGTGCATTTGGCCAATAAAGTAGGAGATGAGGGCAAGGTATATGCAGTAGATGTAAAAGCACGTGTTTTAAACAAGTTGCGAGGTCATTTAGACGATAGAAAGTTGACTAATGTAGAAGTGATCTTAGGGGATTACGACAACCCTAAACTGCCAGAAAACAGCTTAGATGTGGTGGTGATTATGGATACCTACCATGAAATGACCGATTATATGACCATTTTAAGTCATGTGAAAACGGCTTTAAAACCCGATGGTAAGATTGTGATTATAGAAAAGCTTAAATCGTGGATCAAAGGAAAATCACGAAAAGCACAGACCGATGCCCATAGTTTAAGTATGAAGTATGTTAAGGAAGAATTGAAGGAAACAGGTTTTTCAATTATACATCAAGACAAGGATATTGGCGAATGGGAAAATAACCCAGATAAGGTAATTTGGATTGTTGTTGGTGAAAAACCAACATATTAGTAGCTATGGCAATGAAATTTAACAGGAGGGAAGCCTTGAAACTAATGGGCTATGCTGGTACTACTGCGGTAGTTGCACCTTCTTTATACGCCTTTAAAACATCCAATACCATTATGAAAAGAGCAATTCCAAGCTCAGGAGCCACCATACCTGTAGTAGGTTTGGGAACCTGGCAAACCTTTGATGTAGGTAGCGATACTGCCATGCATACCCAGCTTCTAGAAGTGCTAAATACCATGCAATCCTTAGGAGGTACTATGATTGATAGTTCGCCCATGTATGGCACCTCAGAGCAGGTGGTGGGTACGCTCACACAGCAAACGGCTCATGCCAATCACTTCTTTTATGCGACCAAAGTGTGGACGCACGGAAAGGCGAGTGGCATCGCAC
>CAZAPO010000086.1:0-9734 GCA_964487005.1 uncultured Flavobacteriaceae bacterium | reverse complement strand
CGTTGCTATTTGGTTAAATAATATAGCAACCGAAATTAGCATAAATGAAGTGGTAAAATCTTGATTACCAAAAACTAATTCACTGAGCCAGTTAGCTAAAATAAGGGTAACCAAGGTACCGAGCAGTCCCGTTATCCAAGTAACTCTTTTAACAGATAAAATAATTCGTGCTACCTTATTTTCATCCTTTTCTTTAAAAAAAGCAATTTCTTTAACAGCACTTATATCTAAACCAAACCTGGTAATACCAGAAATAATAGTCAAGGTGCTATTTAATAATCCTACAATACCAACTCCTGCAGGGCCAATTAATATTGCCGCAAACTTCGATTTTGCAATAGAAATTAAGATGCTAATTATTTGAACTCCACTAAAAAGTGACGTTGTTTTTAAAACTTGGCGATATGATTGTTTTGAGTTACTCATGCTTCATTTGTGAGTCTACTACACCAAACAGCGAACTTCTAAAAATTGCAATTATTATTATAAAATACATTACATAACTAATGAAATGAGCCATATTCGCTCCTACCACACCATAAATGTCAATAAGGTAAACACTCGTGAAGTAGGTAATAAAAACTAAAAATGATTCGGTGATAATAAAGTGCCAAAACAATTTCTTAGCTATAAAATGATAGGCAATTAAAACCGATAAAATCTTGACAAAATCACCAAGTAATTGCCAACCAAATAGATGTGTTACGTCCATAAATGCATCTGTAAGAAACAGCACAACAATAAACGGTTTTAACAAATAAATCACTAATAACCCAAATCCAAAAACAGGTGCTATATTTTTATAAAAACTAAACACCTCATTTCTAAACTCTTTTTTACTTTCAATTTCGGCAAATCTTGGTAAAAAATACAAGGTCATAATTGAATTAATAAACATTAAATAGTATGTTGAAATTCTGTTCATTGCTTCCCAGTGTCCCGCATCTTTCATCCCTTCACTTTCAATAATATAATTTCTTATGGCAATAGTCACCAATGGTAATACAAACCCCGATACTACCGCCATTAATGTAAACGGAGCAAATCTCTTTATCCATTGGAAATCAATATGTTTTATTTTAATTTCATTTATCAGGCTTCGTCTGTTTAGAATTCCAACTAAGGTGATTAAAAACATTAAGGACGGTGCAATTACAACCGATATTAATGCCCCATCTATATTATCTTGCCAAATTAAAAGGAGTGTAACTCCTAGACCCATCAACTGACCTATAATATTAATTACCAGTAGAATCTTGTACTTTGAAAACCCGTTCATAATTGAATAGCAAAACATATTCAATGAATAGAAAGGTATAGCTAGCGCCATAATTTCTATGATATACGCATAGTTATAAGCACTTGAGAACAAAAAATTGTTAATTGCCTGTGCATTGTAGTAGCTTAAAAAACTTACTAAAACAGTTGCAATAAAACCAAAATAATAGGTTGTAGATATGGTCTTACTTAGCTTAATGGTATTATCTTTAAATTGACTAATATTTTTTACAACACCATTGTAAAGACCAACTGTTGCGAAGGTTTGAATAGCTGTAAAAAAACTTCGTAAATTTCCAATTAAGGCCATCCCTTCTGCCCCAATATAAATGGCAATAAACTTTGTGGTTAAAAAGCCCGCTATAATTTTGGTGAACACAGTGATAGAATTCAACCAAGCAACTTTTACCAGAACTTTGTTATTTATATACTGAATTAATTTTTTCAACTAGTAGGTATTTAATAATTCAATTATAGTATTGACTTCGGCGCTTGTTAGTACTGGGTTTAATGGAATACTTACCACCTGATCATGAATTTTTTCTGTTATAGGAAAATTAAAATGATTATAAGGCTTTAGCGCTTCTTGCTTATGCGGGGCAATGGGGTAATGTATTAGGGTCTCTACCGCGTTACTATTTAAATAATCAATAAAATTATCTCGATTATCAACTCGAAGTACAAATTGATGGAAAACGTGATCGTTACTACCAGAAAATGTCGGCAACATTATTTTTGCATTAGTAATACTAGATAAATACCTTTTTGCAATTTCAATACGCTTATTATTTTGCTGGTCTAAATCCTTCAATTTAATATTTAAATACATAGCTTGTAACTCATCAAGTCTTGAGTTCACCCCCTTGATTTCGTTTAGATATTTTAAAGAGCTACCATAGTTTCTAATTTTATTAATTGTAGTGGCAAGGAGCTTATCGTTGGTTGTGATAGCACCTCCGTCACCCAAAGCTCCTAAGTTTTTAGCGGGGTAAAAACTAAAGGCAGCTGCATGGCCAAGATTTCCAGCTTTGATATGATTATTATTATATGCGCCGTGGGCTTGTGCAGCATCCTCAATGACCAATAATTTTTGCTTTTTTGCAATTTTATTGATCCTGTTCATATCGGCTAACTGTCCATACAAATGTACAGGCATAATTGCTCTTGTTTTCCATGTAATGGACGCTTCAATTTTTTCAGGGTCAATAGTATAGCTTGTTAATTCGGGTTCAACAAAAACTGGTTCTAATCCTGCCTCTATTATTGCTAAAATGGAGGCAATAAATGTATTGGCAGGCACAATTACTTCGTCACCTTCTGCTAGTAAACCTAATTGCTTGTATCCCTTTAAAATGAGTACGAGTGCATCAAAACCATTTCCTACACCAATACACTCTTTAACACCACAAAATTTTGCGAAATTGGTTTCAAATGTTTGAAGTTGTTCCCCTAAAATATAGCTGCCTGAATTTAAGAATTGTGTATGACCTTCTTCAAATTCGTGTTCGTATTGCTTATTTAACTTATGTAGATCTAAGAATTTAATCATGACATCAAATTGTTTAGTCGATTTACATTCTTAGTTTTAACAGTATAAAAATCTTGTGTTATACTTCTGGCCCCGAAACTTTCTTTCCAAGCAAGCAAGCCATGATTAAATTGTTGCCCTTGATTAATGTTAGATGTCCCAAAGTCAAAATATGCTTTTTCTTTGTAAACTTCATTAATTAGATAATCAAACAGAAAATCTAAGGTCCCTAATTCTTGTCTTGAGCTATTTGCTGAAATGTACTGTGCGTGCGCCACAGTATTGGTCTCAAAAATAGTAGTTCCCCCAACTATGTTTCCATTATTATAAACATTAAATTGTCTTATGTTATTGGGTAAAAGCGCCCCTAAAAAACTTATTTCCTCTAATGTATGTACCGGAGAAACATTATGAGATTCTTTTAAATTAGGTATTAGAATTTCCTTCCAAAATGCATCGAAAGTCGTTTCTTCCTTTATCACCAAATTATGCCCTTTTGCTCTTTTTAATCCTCGCTTTCTATTGGTTGAAATTGCTCTATTGGCTTGTTGATAATCAATAACCGAAAGCACATCTCTCCTTACCAATGTAGCTTCTAACTTAAACATTAAATAATCTAAACCCCCACTTGGGTGTGAGGTGTATATTGAGGGTAACATTTTCACATGCAAGCTCTCTATTGAGTGATTTTGAAGATATTCTAACACAACTTTAAAATAACCTAATATATCATCGAACTTTGCATGTGCTGCTACAACAAGACCGCCATATGACAATCCTTGATGTGAATAGACTTCATTCTTACTTATATTGGCAGGCAGTAACGCCACAAGTTTACGCTCATGAAATACCAATAGTGAATAATCATCAAATCGGTCTTGGTGATATTCCATAAACGACCTATGAAAAAGAAAGGTAGAATTTTTAGCATGAGTTAAAAACTCATTCCAAACGGCCTTGTAGGTGGAGTTGTATTTTTCTACTGAAAAAATTGCCTGGGCTTGTTGATTAATATCGTGAAAATACTAATTTTTCTTAAGAAACAAGTAATAACAATTAATACATAGAATGGCAAAGTTAGATACAATTATTGGCCAGGACATATCGAGCATAATTCCATAAATAATAAATAATACTGCGCCTATTGAATTGATAAATCTGAGCTTTCTAACATCCTTCATCATAAATGATATAAGTAATGCCAGCATGGCTGCATACCCTATCCAGTCTGTTAATGTAATTCCTAGAAATTCCATATTAAATCGCTTTACCTCTTTTACGCTCTACCTCTTTTAATAATATTTTACGAAGGCGTAAATTATTTGGAGTAACCTCAACATACTCGTCTTTTTGAATATATTCAAGCGCTTCTTCTAAAGAAAATTTAACAGCAGGAACTATTTTAGCTTTATCATCAGCTCCAGCAGAACGAACGTTCGAGAGCTTTTTTGTTTTAGTTACATTTACCACCATGTCATCTTGACGAGAGTTTTCACCAATCACCTGACCCTCATAGATGTCCTCTCCTGGGTTAATAAAAAACTTACCGCGTTCTTGTAATTTATCAATAGAATAAGGAATTGCCGTTCCTTTTTCCATAGAAACTAACGATCCGTTTAATCGCTCTGGAATACCGCCTTTAATTGGTTGATACTCTTTAAATCGGTGTGCCATAATTGCTTCACCAGCAGTAGCTGTTAGCAATTGATTTCGCAGACCAATAATACCTCTTGATGGAATAATAAACTCACAAACCATACGTGTTCCTTTGGCTTCCATACTTAGCATTTCACCTTTACGCATGGTCACCATTTCTATAGCTTTTCCTGAAACTTCTTCTGGAAGATCTATGGTCATTTCTTCGAAAGGTTCACACTTTACACCATCAATTTCTTTAATGATTACTTGTGGTTGTCCAATCTGTAATTCATAACCTTCGCGACGCATTGTTTCAATCAAAACAGATAAATGTAAAACACCACGTCCAAACACCATAAACTTATCTGCACTATCAGTTTCTTTAACTCTTAGCGCAAGATTCTTTTCAAGTTCCTTTTCTAAACGCTCTTTAATATGGCGAGAAGTAACATACTTACCATCTTTCCCAAAGAAAGGAGAATCGTTAATAGTAAACAACATACTCATTGTTGGCTCATCAATGGCGATGGTCTTTAATGCTTCGGGATTTTCAGCACAAGAAATAGTATCGCCAATTTCAAAACCTTCAAGCCCAACAATAGCACATATATCACCTGCATTCACCTCATCAACTTTCTTTCTTCCCAAACCTTCAAATGTATGTAGCTCCTTAATTTTAGAGGACTTAATAGTACCATCTCTTTTTATTAAGGATACTTGTGTTCCCGCTTTTAACTGACCACGTTGCAATCTTCCAATAGCAATACGTCCAGTAAATGAAGAATAATCTAATGAAGTTACCAACATTTGCGTTGCTCCCTGACGAACTCTTGGTGAAGGTATATGTGAGATCACCATATCTAACAAGGGTTCTATATTATCGGTTGGATTTTGCCAATCCTCACTCATCCAGTTGTTTTTGGCTGAACCATAAACTGTTGGAAAATCAAGTTGCCACTCCTCTGCCCCAAGTTCGAACATTAAATCAAAAACAGCCTCATGAACTTCATCGGGAGTACAGTTTTCTTTATCAACTTTGTTCACTACTAAACATGGCTTTAACCCAAGATCAATTGCCTTTTGGAGTACAAAACGTGTTTGTGGCATTGGTCCTTCAAAAGCATCAACCAATAACAAAACACCATCAGCCATATTTAATACACGTTCTACTTCACCACCAAAATCGGCGTGACCCGGAGTATCAATAATATTAATCTTAGTGTCCTGATATGTTACCGATACATTCTTTGATGTAATTGTAATTCCACGTTCACGCTCCAGATCGTTGTTATCTAGTATAAGATCTCCAGTATTTTGGTTCTCTCTAAACAATTGACAGTAATACATGATTTTATCAACCAATGTTGTTTTACCATGATCTACGTGAGCGATAATTGCGATATTCTTGATTTTTCCCATGATTGCCAATTTAAAAGCGTGCAAATGTACGCTTAATTTTACGATTCTGAGCTATTATTTGGTTTTAGTAACACTTTAGCAACTTAGCTAACAAAATATGTATCTTTGCCAACTGAAAACCTAAGCGAATGAATCTTCAAGATATCCCAAAAATAAAACACACAAATTCTAATAATTTCTTTTTACTGGCAGGACCTTGCGCTATTGAAGGAGAAGAAATGGCTTTACGAATTGCTGAACGTATTGTTGAAATTACCAACAAACTTGAAATACCATATGTTTTCAAAGGAAGTTTTAAAAAAGCCAACCGAAGTAGAATTGATAGTTTTACAGGAATTGGAGATGAAAAAGCCTTGCGCATCTTGAAAAAGGTATCTGATACTTTTGATATTCCAACTGTTACAGATATACATGAAACTTTAGACGCAGAAAAAGCGGCACAATTTGTTGATGTTTTACAGATACCAGCCTTCTTAGTAAGACAAACAGATTTGGTGGTTGCAGCCGCAAAAACAGGGAAGGTAGTCAATTTAAAAAAGGGGCAGTTTATGAGTCCTGAGGCCATGCAACATGCTGTCAAGAAGGTAAAAGATGCAGGAAGTGACAAGGCTTGGATTACCGATCGAGGTACCATGTTTGGTTATCAAGACATGATCGTTGATTTTAGAGGGATACCAACCATGCGTCAATATGCACCTGTTGTTTTAGACGTGACCCACTCGTTACAGCAACCAAATCAAAGTACTGGAGTTACTGGCGGAAGACCAGATATGATCGAGACCATCGCTCGGGCAGGGGTTGTAAATAATGTTGATGGTCTATTTATTGAAACACATTTTGATCCTTCAAATGCTAAAAGTGACGGGGCTAACATGCTTCATTTAGATCATTTAGAAAACTTGCTCACCAATCTTGTTGCCATCAGAAAAACTATAAGCGAATTTTAGTCTGCATCAAGAATCCAGGCTCGTTTGTTCTTTTTTGTTTGAAGTGCTGCAACTTTTAGGAGTTCAATAAACTGTAATTCATCAAGGTCTTCAATACTTCTCAATTGAATAGATCGCACTTGCTTACGTTTGTTTTCATCTTTTAGTATGGGGAAATTTTTTTCAAAAACGATACCGTGAACAAAGGCAACATCTACATAATTTTTACCCTTTAATATGTTTAAGTAAAGCATTGGTTTTTTACCAATATTGTAAAAAGGTATTCTATAGCTATAGCGCTCAATCACCTCGGGTAACGTCTTTAAGATAACACTTCTTACATATAACATTATTGATTGATAGGGTTCTTGTTGCTCAAGAAAATAACGTTCTACTGGTTTCATACATTAAAAGTAAGAATTCGTTTTAAAATTAATTAGTAAATTACGTAACAACTCACTGTTCCTCTTAATCAACCAAAACCTGACTGCTATTAATTAATTAGTACATGAATACAGTGAAAGCAATTAAGGTTGCAGCTGCCCAAATTTCTCCGGTATTTTTAAACAAATCAGCTACGGTACTCAAAGCTTGTGACGCCATAATAGAAGCTGGTAAGAATGGTTGTAAACTTATTGTTTTTCCCGAAGCCTTTATTTCTGGCTACCCAGAAGGGGTTTGGTTAATTCCAAATAGCAAAGGAGCAGACTTAAATGAGCTCTACATTAAATTAGTTGATAACGCCGTTGCTGTGCCTGATGACAGCACAGATAAACTTTGTAAGGCAGCCCGTGAAGCAAACATAAATGTGGTTATTGGAATGCATGAACGCAATGTAGAAACCAGCGGTACTAGCCTTTATAATAGCCTCTTATATATTAGTGATAAGGGCGAGATTATTGGTAAGCATAGGAAATTAATCCCTACCGGAGGTGAACGATTAATCTGGGCTCAAGGTGATGGAAGCACCTTAAAAAGTCATTCTACCACGGCAGGTAAAATTGGTGGATTAATCTGCTGGGAAAATTTTATGCCCCTAGCAAGAAATGCTATGTACGAAAGTGGTGCGCAGATTTTAGCTGCTCCTACTTGGGATAAAAGTCCTAACTGGTTATTAAGTATGCAACACAATGCAAGAGAAGGTGGTTTGTTTGTGATAAGTTGTTGCATGGCATTAAAGATGGATGATATCCCAGACACATTCGAGTTTAAAAAATTATATCCAGATGGTCGGGAGTGGATTAATACTGGAAATAGCTGTATTGTTGGTCCTAATGGTAAAATCATCGCTGGGCCATTAGAAGCACAAAAGGGGCTCATCTATGCCAATATTAATCTTGACAATATCATAGCGGCCAAAAGAATGTTTGATGTTGTAGGTCATTATTCAAGGCCAGATGTTTTTAAGTTTAAGATTAAATCCAAAAGATGATTAAATTCTTTCGTCATATCCGTCAATCACTCATAAAAGACAATAAAATGGGCAAATATTTTAAGTATGCTATTGGTGAAATACTATTGGTAATGGTTGGTATTTTGTTGGCATTACAAGTAAACAATTGGAACGAACGTAAAAAGAATGAAGCTACCTTAACTCAGTTTCTTATGGATTTTAAAGAAGAATTAAGCCTAAACATTCGAGATTTCAAGAATGAAGTCAAGCGTATTGACAAACAAATAGCGCAAAAAAATACTATCCTATTGAACACAAGGCTGGACACGATATCTATTGACACCTTAGAAAATCATATCACAACACGTTATATCCAGGTTTCTTATAATTCATCGGTTCTTAAAAGATTTGAGAATGCTCAAATAGAAAATCATGGTAAGTACGATTCAATTTTTGGAGATCTTCAAGAAATTTTCGGGTTTACATGGTCAACTCTTGATATCTCAAAAAATTGGCATAACAATCAAGTAGATCGAGAAGATGAGTATTGGCGCTATGAACAAAACAGTTACGAATTAAAACTATCAAGCGGAGACAATACGTTTATTGAAGATAGTTCTTTAAGAAAAAATGAACTAATCAAACTAATACAAACACCGTTAGTTCGAAACATGTTAAAGTCTGATATTTATCGAAAGAAAGGCATTAAACCTCAAATAGAGTATTACATTGAGACAGCTGAAAGGGCTTATAAGGAAATAAACAAAATTATTGAATGATCAAATTCTTTCGTCATATACGTCAAACTCTAATAAATGACAATAAAATGGGCAAATATTTTAAGTATGCTATTGGTGAGATACTGCTTGTAGTAATTGGGATTCTTATCGCACTGCAAATAAATAATTGGAATGAACGCAAACAAAACAAAGTTAAAGTTGATAACCTTTTGCAAAAAATTCAAAGAGATATTGAAATTGACATGTCTGAAATCATAGCAATAACTAAGTTTTATGCTAGAAAGGATTCCCTTGCTTATCTTGTACTCAATGACAAATTGACCAAAGAGGATTATCAAGACCCTAATAAAATGGAGTTACACTTTCTAACACGTAACTACAACGAAATTAACCTAAAGAATAATAGTTACAGCAATTTAATACGTTACCAAGACATTATCCCTCAAGAATATAATGAGTTGTTAGAGCAATTGAATCTGCAATACAGTGATCACTTCAACTATACCGCACAAGTTGAATCTAGTTATAGAGATGGTATGGATAGATTTCAAGACTACTTATTTGAAAATCACGACTGGTATTTTAAAGATGACTATCTAACAAATACAGATCGTATTGACTACCATTTAAACAATGTGAGATATAAGGGGGCAGTAAACGAATATCAATCATCTGCCATACACAACTATTTACGATTTAATATAGATTATGCTTATGCTGCTATTGATACTTACGAGCTAATTAATCAAGAATTAAAGATTGAAGAACCTAAGCCACTATTTAATTTTGAGACTGATTCAACCATATTGGGT
>CAZAPO010000085.1:0-7692 GCA_964487005.1 uncultured Flavobacteriaceae bacterium | reverse complement strand
GCTATTCTTTGATTTAGAATGGATATCCTTATTATCAAAGGTATATTTAAGGTCAGGATTAAAAAGTGTGAAATTTGGTTTATTACCAATTGCAATAACTGTATTTTCTAAACCAAACCTATCCTTACCTTTAGTTAGAATCTTAATGCAGGTTTTTGTTGGAAGTAACATATTGAGTGCTCCAAAGGCACTTTCTAAACCAATAGTACCGTTTGAAGCATGATCAAATTCTACCTTCTTTAACTCAATATCAAGTGGGTTATGATCACTTGTCACCATATCAATTGTTCCATCTTTTAAGCCTGCAATCAAGGCATCAGCATCTTCTTGTGTTCTTAATGGAGGTGATACTTTAAAGTTGGTGTTGAAGCTCGTTAAATAATTATCGTTGAAAAATAAGTTGTGAACTGCAACGCTACAGCTTATATCTAATTTTTTTGCTTTTGCCTCTCGAATAAGCTCTACAGATTTTGCCGTTGAAATGGTAGGTACATGTAATTTGCCTCCTGTGTAATCTAAAATAAATAGATCTCTTGCTAACTGTAGTTCTTCTGCCAATGCCGGAATTCCTTTAAGTCCTATGGTCGTACTTGTAACATGTTCATTCATTGTTCCATTACCAGCAATTTTATTGTCTTGAGGAAAAGAACATACCAATCCACCGAAAGTATCTGCATACTGCAAGGCTATTTTCATTAGGTTAGGATTACTAATAGGCTTTTTATAATCTCCAAATGCTACGGCACCTGCACTTTGCATATCATAGAGTTCTGCTAAATCTTCCCCTTTAGACTCCTTTGTCAAGGCTCCTATTGGTAATAATTGTACTGCATTGGCACCAATTCTAGATTTTACAAAGGCTATATCGGCATTTGTATCAATAACTGGATTTGTATTGGCATTCAAGGCAACTGCCGTGAAGCCAGATCTACCCGCTACCTTAATTCCATTAGTAATAGTTTCTCTTTCTTCAAAACCTGGTTCGCCAAAGCAAACACTGCTATCAAACCAACCTTGTGAAACATGAAGGTTATCTAATTTTATTTCTCGGTAATTATTTGGATTGCTGATCCGTTTAGAAATGTTGGAGATGGTGCCTTTTTCAATTAAAATATCGACCACTTGATTGTGAAAATCACTTTTTGAGTCGATAATAGTGGCAGACTTTATAAGTACGTTCATTTAAGGTATTTTAAAATGAGCATCTCTACGATCAATAAGACCAGTGCAAAAATAGTAAACCATTTCCATAGCTCGCTAACATTTGTGTCATTTTTTATAGAAGTGATTGTTTGTGGTACTGAGGTACTAAGATTTACATTGGTTAAATTAGATAAATCCATATAACTCAATTCACTTTCTTTTCTATCGTAATTGTAGCTAACATTTTTGATATTTTCATCACCATTAACAATTGTATAAGTACCTGATATATTGGGTGTTTCATCGGTACTAATGGCAACTTTGTTATTTAAATTTCGCTGTTGAGGGATAATTTCAATATCGTCTTTTGACAACCTTAAAATTTCATCTTGCTTAAGTATAGTATTCACATCATAGGTATTGTTTTTACCTATAACATAAAATAGTTCGGGTAATTGCAAACTTTGTTTACCAATGTTATATAAAATAGGGACAATTAAAGGTGAGTTGATAAAGTTTGAATTTGCATTGGAAAGTGATGCCGAAAAAGCAAATGTATTTTCCTGTTCACTCAAAAAAGGTTTGCCATCTTCAAACTGCAAAACATCTCTACCGTTAGGTAACGTATAAAAGCTATTTACCTTGGGATACTGAAAGTTACTTACCTGCTTCTCAAACACACCATTAAGAATTGGATGGGCATAGTTAATGGTGGTAACATTTTTAGAAGATTCACTAATATTTGAGTAAAAGTTAAATAATTGATTATAAGAATTTAATGATATATTACTTGAAGGAATTATTAAAATAAGGCCACCAGTATTTCTAAACTGATCAAGTGAGTTTACCAAGGGCAGAGGTATGTTGTTCAACTCGTTTAAGATTATCAAGTTTTGAGTACCAATATCATTGTAATTAAGTTGTACTAAGGGTACACTTTCAAAATTAAATTCAGTTTCGGTAAATATGCGATTTAGATAATCATCATTTGCCTCATTAATTGATAAGACCTTAATTTTTGCTGATTCGTTAATATTAAAATAAAGTGAATTATCGAAGCTTAAATTTGAATCATCAATTGTTATTCTTCCATTAATTATTCCTGGTGGCAAGGTAAATCCAGCTTCATTGTTATCGGTAATTGCCGACTTGGCTAGTAATAAGTCCCCATTGTATAATGATACCGAGAGATTTTCAAGATTTGACTGGTTGGATGCATTAATTCTAACTTTGATATCCATGTTATCAGCTGTTGCCTTTGATACATAAAGGGTATCTACACTCACATTTGATTTATTAGTGGGCGAAACCTGGACTAGGTTCAGGTTAATATTTTCTTCATTGGGATTAATGGGTCCGTTGTGCTCCTGAAAATCTGAAATGAGGATTAAGTTCTTAATAGAAGAATTTTCATTACTAAACAAAGTATATCCCTTTAAAATTGCAGCATTATTATCCATTCTGCTCGACGAATAACTTAAATTTAAGAGTTCGTTTGTTGCAGTTTTTCGTGTTACGTTATAAAATGTCTGATCATTTGTAAAAACAGTTAATGAGGTTTCATCATCTAGTGATTCAATGATTTCTTGTATGCTTCTTTTTAGCAATGGCCCACGACTACCTTTTGCTTCCATGCTAAACGAATTATCCAAATATATCACTGTTTCTGCAGCAACATTAATATCGGCTTTTTTAGAAAAATATGGCTGCGCAAAGGCAATTACAATTGCAGCCAAAAGCAACATTCTGGTAATAAGGGTAAGTAGTTTTTTGAGTTCCGAACTTTTTCTTGTTTGTAAAACAACATTTTTTAAAAACTCAACATTTGTAAAGGCTTCTTTTTGAAATCTGCGCAATTGAAACAGATGTACAAGTATTGGAATTAACAGTAGGAATAGCGCGTAAAGAAGTTCAGGGTTTTTAAATTGCATACTGCTGTTTCATTTATAGGCTAAAGATAGAAAATGAAATACGATTAGCTTCGCGGTGTTTTGACAAATTTAACTTTTAGCAAAATAAGAAGTAATCTTTGTTTTGCTTCATTTGGGGTTTTTTAAAGTATTTATGAAATTGTTTCTGAGATTCAGCATGAGCAAAGGTTATTATTGATTGAGGGTTTTCTAGCTTATTAAATGAATTCATACCTAGTAATTCTTGCTCATAAATACGTTTATTGGATTTATTGGGGTTCATCGAAATCCAATGAAACAGTATATTTTGTTTAAGTAATTCTTTTGCAACTATTTTACCTTTTAAGCCAGCACCAAAGACTACTAATGGTCTTGAATCATCATAATCAAGCTCTAAAAAGTATGATGTTTTAAGCTTATTGAAGGCTTCAAGATTGTAGTTTTTATTTGTTTTAGAGGTTCTAGTGTCGTAATCTCTCCAATGATGTAATAAGGCAGTACTGGGCAGGCATTTATAACCCGCCTTATAAAATCTAAAGCATAAATCGTAATCTTCTGGATAGTTATTGTAATTGAACGCTCCACACTTTTCGAGATCTTCTTTATATATCATCCAACATGGAGATGCTATGGGACACTCTTTATAAATTTCTTCAAAATTAGTTCCTCTTTTGGTTAGTGAATTTAACCAAGCTTCATATGCCAAATAACCTGCACTCACCTTAGTATGAGAAAAGTATGCAACTTTACCTAATGCTATATAACCTTTTCCATTTGTGACAAGGGTATGAACCATTGTTTCCAATTTGGTTGTAGCCATAACATCGTCACTATCCATTCTTGTAATAAACTGACCTGATGAATTTGCCATTGCTAATCTCAAGGCATGGATGATCCCAATTCCATGATTGTTCAGAAGTTTAATTCGAGTATCATTTTTGGCAAATGATTCAACAATCTGGGAACTATTATCGGAAGAAGAGTCGTTCACCAATAGTAATTCCCAGTTGTCATAGCTTTGATTTAAAATAGACGTGATACAAGCTGGTAAATAAGACCCTGTATTTCTAAAAGGTGTTAATATACTTACCAGAGGTCTTATCATTTAGTCTATTAATGCATTAATGCAGTATTTATTACCGCTGTCTTAACGGTAGTGGTGTTATTTTTAACTTGTGTCCAAGAAATATAGGCATTTTCATTTTTAATAGCCATTCTCGGGAATCCACTCGATCTACTTTCCGATGATTTTGTCAGTGTTATTACGTCACTTTTATCACCATTTATATGAACTCGTTGAAGTTGAATTAGTGTTTCATCATTTACCCTGTCTAACCAGCTAACTAATGCTGTACCGCTGTTTAACATCTCAATATCAACGCGACCTAGTGGATAAATATCATCAATTTTTATGGGCTCATTAAATGTTTGTCCATTGTTATTTGAAAAAATAACTTTAACAGATGGTAATCCATTTGCCATGGTATACCAGGCAATTCCCACTTCATTATCCTTTGTTGACATGGCCGGTCCATTTACAGGACACCCTTCAATTTTCCAGCTATCGTTATGCAGTGGCTCGGGTGCTGTCCAATGACCATCTACTTGTCGTGTATAATAAATATCTCTAATTTCTGATTCTGATCTATTGCGGTAAATAACTATTGGACCTTCTTGAGTCATGGCAGTATCTGTTTGACAACATTCACAAACGCGGTCATCTAATAAATAGTCAGCTTGCATAATTCCCTCGTCATTAAAAACACCACCTCTAAGGGTCATTTGACTTACAATTGTAGTATCGTTTTTTGCATATGCCATTTGTCTTCCATCTAACCAAACAGCCAAAAACGATTTTTCATCTATGGCTACTTTACTCACAAAACCATGCTCTGACTTGGTATTATCATGATGTGCTTTAAAACCATCACCCCAATTATGCCCTTGGTCATTTGAAATAGTTAACTTAACGTCATATGTATAGGTGCCACCCGCGCTTTTTTCTAAATAATGAGCGACCAGGTTTTGCTTACCGAATGAAGATATAGATGGAAAATCTGCCCAGTTAACAAACCAATCATTTCCTCTAGCAATGGTGGTTGGCGCAGCCCATGAATTACTTTGTTCAAGTTTTGAAAGTAAAAGTGTGCTATTCTTTAAAGAATCAGCTTCTATCCAACTTAAATAAATAGAGCCGTCATCACTCCTATAAAGACTGGACTCCGAACTATTTAAACCAACAGGTGCTTCTACATAAGTAACCAGCTGCGCAGGGTTATTATTACAACTAGTTAATACCAGCGTAAACAATACTGTAAATAAACTTAAAAATAGATTTTTCATTAGTCGTATTTAGCTGCTTTACCATTAGCTGAAGATTCTTTTATAAACGTTCTTAAATCTTCATTGGCGCTAATAAGATCCTCATTTCTTAAATACATCATATGACCACTCCTATAGCCTTTGAAACTAAAGCGATCTTTCATTTTTCCACTTGGATCAACCTGCGATTGCGAATATTTTGCTGCAAAATAAGTTGTTGCACCATCATAATATCCAGATTGTGTTAATACTTTTAAATATGGATTTGCGGCCATGGCCTGTCTAAGGTCTTCTCTAACCGTATTATTTTGCCTGTTCCAAGGATGTACAGGCCCAAACATATTATACTTGATATCTGTTACAAATTTTAGTTCTTTCTTTATATAGTGATTTATTGCTGGTGTAAAAGAATGTAACCAAGAGGTTAATTCGGCACTATAATCTGGTCCGTCACCAGCTTCAATTTTATCGATTCCTAAATAACGTGAATCTAAACGTCCTATCGTCTGACCTGTTTTATCTCGTAATAAGTCTTTCCAAAAGAAACGCGTAGGTACATCTAAATTATGTTGTAATATTACTTTCTTACTTAAGCCTGAATAATAAGACATTTTCTCTGCGACCTCTTGTCGCTCGGCGTCTGAAATAAAACCGCCTTTAGCAATAGCCGGCATTAGCGCGTTTATTGCAAAATCTTCGGCTTCTGGAAGTATAGCTGTTAAGTCTTGGCTTTGCAGTGCAGCAGGTAGCATTTTATGGTGCCATGCTGCTGCGGTATAGTATGGTAAATTAAGTGCAGAATATACCGGTTGACCGTTACCATAAACATTGTAATCTGCTGGTGAAACTAAAATCACACCGTTAAGGTACATCCATTGACTTGTTTGCAATTCGTTTGCTAATCCCATTACACGTGTGCCACCATAACTTTCGCCAATAATATATTTAGGAGATTCCCAACGGTTATGACGTGATACAAACGTATTGATCCATTCTGCCAAATAGGCGATATCTTCATTAACACCAAAGAATTGTTTTCTGTCTGGCATTTTACCATCTTTATCAGCGATCATTCTAGAATATCCCGTATTTACTGGGTTTACAAAAACAATATCTGCAACATCAATTATTGAATTTGGATTGTTTTTAAACCCGTAGGGTTGTACTGGGTATCCTTCATCATCTATTTTTAAGATTCTTGGACCTGTATATGCTACATGCATCCAAACTGAAGCTGATCCGGGTCCACCATTAAAAGAAATTATTAGAGGTCTTGAAGCTCTGTCTCTAACGTTATTTCTGGTGTAATATGTATAAAACAAGGTTGCTATTGGATCACCATTGTCGTTCCATACAGGTTGCGTACCCGCTTCTGCAGTATACGAAAGGCTAACACCTTTTACGGTAGTATTATGTGTTGTAGTCACAGCAGTGTCAACTGGAATTTTCCTGCTTTGACCATAAGTTGCTAAAAATGCTAAGGTGAATAGTAGCGTAAATACTTTTTTCATTATGAATAATTTTGGTTGGTTATAATTTTTACTAAGATAGGTTTTTAGCCATGAGTGTGTTACTAAATTAACATTTTAAATACACTTTAAAAATTTTCGAAAACGCCTAGACCGAAAAGTGCAAAATCATACTTTACTGGGTCGAGTGGATCTAGTTTTCGTAAGGAGTTATCTAGTTCGACTAGTGCTTTGGCATCGTTTTGTTTACGTTTCAACAAATTCAATTTTCTGGCAACATTTCCTGAGTGTACATCTAATGGACATGATAATTGAGAAGGGGAGAGGCTTGTCCAAATTCCAAAATCTACCCCTGCATTATCTTTTCTTACCATCCATCGAAGAAACATATTTATTAGTGTAATTAATACTGCATAATTATTCAAAATGTACCAGCTCATCCTTCTTCACCGTAACTGGCATTCTATGCTGATTGAAGAATCTATCGAAATATTCATTCCATTCGGAATGTGATAGAGTTAAATCTAAGAACTTGGGGTAACTTCCTTCAAACTTTCCAAACCTAGCATGACCTTCACCATAAATTTCTGGGTCCACATCTTTATAATACTTCAAACAGGCAAACCTATCCAGTTGTTGGGTGGCCACGTATTCAATCCTTTCGTTAAATCCCCTGTACTTGATTTTAAAGATGAACCTACCATTTCTTTCCAATGAGATATACTCAACATCAATTCTCTCAATTAAGTTTTTTACAGCATCTTTAATGGCTTCAAAACTCATATTCAAATCAAATCCATCGATGGTTTTATTTACCCTTGAAATAGCCAAACCATGGTCATAATCTT
>CAZAPO010000084.1:0-4401 GCA_964487005.1 uncultured Flavobacteriaceae bacterium | reverse complement strand
TGCATCCAACTTTCTTCAGCATCAATTAGAATTTCTACATCTCTTTCTTTACCTAATTTGCAAATAGTATGGTATCTCGCCACTACTCTATCCCATTCTGCTTGTTCCTCAAGAGTAAATGCTTCGCCTTCCCCTTTCTTTTGATACAAATGAAACCTTCCCAATCCTGTAGGTTTGAATACCGCAATTGGCATTGCTTCTTTCTTATGTGCAAATTCTATTAACTCGCAAGTTTTATTCATAACTGCATCAAATTGTGCCTCTTCTTCCTTTCCTTCTACCGAATAGTCTAATACGCAAGAAACACCTTTTTGATACATTTTGTCAATCACATCTAAGCAGTCATCTTCACTAACTCCACCACAAAAATGATCAAAAACAGTAGCTCTAATTAGTCCCTCAACTGGTAAGTTAGCTTTTAAGGCGAAATTAGTTGCTGCGGTCCCAATTTTAACTAAAGGTTGTACGGCAATCATCTTAAATAGAAAGTACGCTCTCTCCAGCTCAGAGTCTGTTTTTAACTGGAAAGCAACTTCTGTATTATCAAAAATTCTTTCTCTTGACATATTGGTTCACATTTTAAACAAATATATTTATTACAATGTATTTTTTTAACAAAATTCTACTTATTTTCACCATCAATTTCACCAAATAATATTCATGGAATCAATTACGACAAACGAATATGAAATTCATTTCAATGCAACGTGTTATACCCAGTTGAAAGGCTATTTAGAGGAGGGAGACTTTTCAAAAATTTTTATCATAGTTGACACCAACACACATGAATCTTGTTTAGCTAAGTTCTTAAGCAACCTTGATTCGCCAAAACCCCTTGAAATTATTGAAATTGAAGCCGGTGAAGAGCATAAAACTATAGATACATGCGTTGGTGTTTGGAATGCTTTGTCTGAACTTGAAGCAGATAGAAAATCGCTTGTTATTAATTTAGGCGGTGGTGTTGTCACTGACCTTGGTGGTTTTGTTGCCTCAGCATTTAAACGTGGCATTAAATTTATAAATGTCCCAACCACTTTACTCGCAATGGTAGATGCTTCGGTAGGTGGTAAAACAGGAGTTGACTTGGGCAGTCTAAAAAATCAAATTGGGGTTATTAATTTTAGTGATATGGTATTAGTTGATACCAGTTTTCTAGAAACACTTCCACAAAACGAATTACGGTCTGGGCTCGCAGAAATGCTTAAGCATGGTCTAATTCATGATGAGCATTATTGGAACCAGATGACGCATCTTTCAGAGCAATCTATTGAAGATCTCGATGAGTTAATTCATGAGTCAATCATTATCAAAAAGGATGTGGTTACCAAAGATCCTACCGAAAAAGGTTTGCGTAAGACATTAAATTATGGACATACCTTAGGTCATGCTATTGAATCACATTTCTTAAGTGACATAAATAAGCAAACTTTATTGCACGGTGAAGCCATTGCAGTTGGTATGATATTAGAAACTTATATATCTCATAAATTGCTAAATTTCCCATTGCAAAAACTTGACAGTATCAAAGATTTTATCGTTAAAACCTATGGTATGGTGAGCTTTGAAAATTCAGATAAAGAGATTATCATAGACCTTTTGAAGTACGATAAGAAAAATTCACACGGCAATATAAATTTTGTGCTATTAGAAGATATTGGTAGTTCAAAAATTGACTGTACGGTCCCTAATGAACTTATTCTTGAGTCGTTCGAGTATTATGCTTCATAGCAAATAAAGAACTTACTTTTCCTTTTGAATTAAAATATTTCATAATTTTAAGTAGTGTTAAACATTACTTTAACATCTAGTTTAAGTTTACTGTAGTACAAACATTTGTTTTAACCAATAGCTAAAACACATGAAACGAGTAATTATAGACTATAAGAAGTTGACCCCAGAAATTATGTCACTACTCGCTCAGAAATTTCCCGATGGTTATAATGATGATGATATTATTGTGTTTGACAATCATCGAAACGAAACAATCGAGGCTGTAGAGGTAAAAACCGTAGATACGGTTTATTTGGTTAAGGTGCATTCAAAATTGCATTATTCTATGACAAATTTTGATAATGCTTTAGCTAATACCGAAGTAAAAGATCTGGATCTTAATGATGAAAACAACAATTAAAGATAGCGTTCTTTTATAACGCTAATGTGATGTTGTTCATGGCCAGCTATAATGTATCCCAATGCTCTTACAGATATTGGGCTGTTGTTTGCTACACCCATAAACAAAAGAGTTTCTGCACTAAAAGTTTGAAATAAAGCCAAAGTTGCCAATCTTACCGCCTTGTACTCATTTATTAAACTTAAATGAGTTCTATTATTAGCATAAGAGTTAGCTAAATAGGCATCATGATCATATCCGGGAAGTGAATTAGTTTCTTTTCTAGCAACACATAAAGCGCGATAGGCAAAAACACGTTCGGCATCAATTAAATGCTGTACTATTTCTTTGATAGTCCATTTTTCTGGTGCATACCTAAACTCCCACTTGTTCTCTGGAATCGCTTCATAAAAGTTAATTGACCCTGTAAAACTTTCTTCAAGACCTTCTAAAATATTTTCATGTGACACCCTATCAATATAGGAAGAATAATAAGGGTCAAACTCTTTTTTAGCTTCTGGTTTCATATGTTATTGTATAAAAAAGCCCTTTTAAAAAGGGCCTCATAAATTATAGTTCGTTAAAGATCGAATGCATGAGCCGCTTTTTATCGTTGATGCTCTCCTCTAGAGAGATCATTGTTTCGGTTCTATACACCCCATCAATATCATCTAATTGAAATATTATTTCTTTTGCATGAGTCGTATCTTTTGCGCGTATTTTACAGAAAATATTAAATTTTCCAGTGGTAATATGAGCAACTGTTACATGCGGTATTTCATTGATGCGTTGAATAACAAATTTGGTTTGTGATGTGTTTTGTAAAAATACGCCCACATATGCTATAAAAGAATAACCAAGTTTTTGGTAATCTAAAGTCAAGGAAGATCCTTTAATTATACCTGCATCTTCCATTTTTTTTACTCTTACGTGTACCGTTCCTGCAGAAATCAATAATTTTTTGGCAATATCTGTAAAAGGAATCCTTGTATTATCGATCAACATATCTAAAATTTGATGATCAATTTCATCTAATTTGAACTTCGCCATTTCTTAGTTTTTTTAAATAAAAACCAAAAATAACATATTTTTATTAAAAATAATGTATGAATTTTTAACTTTTTATGAGATTTAATGAATATTTGACATTATTAATCGTTACGCAATCGATTGAGTTCTCCACTTTCAGCGCAACGCCTTTAGGTATTATTAATTGACCATTTTTTGCATTTATCTCCCTATGGCCAAAATGATTCAATAAATTTCCAATTTCTTTGACCTTAGGTATAAAATCAATTCCTCCTCCAGAAAGAACTTCTTCATATTGAATCGCTATATCTACAATAACTTCCTTATTATTAACAATTGCTCTAACCCTTCTAATGATAATATCATAGAATAACTTTTTGTTTTCAGGAATTTCTAAATAAGCCTTATAGTTAGTGCCTAAGTTGTTGTTTTCTGCAATTTCATTAAGAGAAACTATTAATGATAGAAAAATTAATTTCCTAGTTTCCTCTCTATTATAGTCATTATAATAGTGTCCTGCTTCAAATAATATTGTTGGAACTCCAAGACTTTGATACTTATCTCCTACACAATTACTATTAAATGTATCATCATATACTCCTATTTGTCCTGGAATAATTTTTTGCAATTCATTATTAATTGCCGCAATAATTTCCATGGCAACTTTGCGAGTTTGAGTAACCGTACGCTCTTTATCTTCGGCTGGTGCTAAAAAACTTAAGGTAGCTGGTTTATTCACTTCACCTGCACTAAAAATAGTACGCTGCCCATGAAGGTTAAAACAGAAATTAGGTTTAAACTCTTTGAAGATCTTATCTAAAGTTATGCTTTCTGACTGTGATAAGTTTTGCGCATCACGATTAAGGTCGATTAAGTTTGCATTTGTTCTTGTATAGGCCTTAGCGCCATCTGGATTAAGAATTGGAATAAATAATAGGGTGCATTGATTTAATATTGCATGGTTCGAAGCTAAATAATTAAACAAATCAAAAATTGCCTTAGTTGTGGTCGATTCGTTTCCGTGCATTTGTGACCATAATAATACGCGCTTTTTTCCATGGCCAATTTTTACGGCATAGATTGGTTCTTGCTTTACCGATTTACCAATAATATTAACATCAAATAAATTTGGTAATTTATTGAGAATGGAGGTAATATGATCATTGCATATATACCTATTCGCTAGTAGTTTTTCGTTGTATGTTTTATGCGCTATATTTTGAATACTCACAATAATATTTTAATAGTGGTTACAAAAGTAA
>CAZAPO010000083.1:0-2979 GCA_964487005.1 uncultured Flavobacteriaceae bacterium | reverse complement strand
GCATTTGCTCCACTTTGCCATACTCTTCAAGGTCTTGGGCTAATCTCAATAACAAGATTTGGCCTTGCTCCTTAAATACAATTGATCGTCCTTTAAAGAATACAAAAGCCTTAAGCTTTGCACCATCTTTTAAGAACTTTTCGGCATGCTTCTTTTTAAACTGGTAGTCATGATCATCTGTTTGTGGTCCAAACCGAATTTCTTTTACTACCACTTTAGTTGCTTTTGCCTTTAATGCCTTATCACGTTTCTTTTGTTCGTAAAGAAACTTTTTATAATCCATAACTTTACAAACAGGAGGTACTGCTTTAGGCGATATTTCAACTAGGTCTAAACCTTGTTCATCTGCTATTTCTAACGCTTTGCGAGTAGGGTAAACCCCTATCTCTACGTTATCTCCAACCAATCTTACTTCTGAAGCAGTAATCTTTTGATTGATTCTGTGTTTATCTTCTTTAATTATTCTGGCTGGACCTCTATTTCTTCTTCTACGTATTGCTATGGCTTTATTATTTTAAATTATACTTTAAATTGTTTTAATGTTTTACCAATCTCGGTGTCAACAATTTTTGAAAATTCATCTACACTAATCATGCCTAAATCTTCACCTCCATGCTGACGTACCGTAATTTTATCTTCTTTTTCTTCGTTCTCACCTACAATAATCATGTATGGAATCTTCGCAATTTCAGCTTCACGAATCTTTTTCCCCATGGTTTCATTCCTATTGTCAATGAGGGCGCGAATTTCGCTATTTTCTAACAAATTTAAAACTTTTTCAGCGTATTTTTCATATTTCTCACTAATAGACAGTATGATAGCTTGTTCTGGCATTAACCATAAAGGGAAATTTCCACCTGTATGTTCAAGCAAAATAGCTACAAATCTTTCCATACTTCCAAATGGTGCTCGATGAATCATTACTGGTCTGTGTAGCTCATTATCACTGCCTTTATACGTAAGATCAAATCGCTCAGGTAAGTTGTAATCTACCTGTATTGTACCAAGTTGCCATTGTCTGCCCAAGGCATCTTTTACCATGAAATCTAGTTTTGGACCATAGAAAGCTGCTTCACCAGTTTCAATGACAAAATCAAGTCCTTTATCCTTGGCGGCATTGATAATAGCTTGCTCAGCTTTGTCCCAATTTTCTGTGCTACCAATATATTTATCAGGATTTTCTGGATCTCGAAGTGAAACCTGAGCTGTAAAATTTTCAAATCCTAAAGAGCCAAATACATACAATACCAAATCGATTACATTTTTAAACTCGGCGTCTAATTGATCTGGTGTACAGAATATATGAGCGTCGTCTTGCGTAAATCCTCTCACTCTTGTTAATCCATGTAACTCACCACTTTGCTCATATCTATACACCGTGCCAAATTCTGCATATCGTTTTGGTAATTCACGATAAGAAAATGGTTTTGCATTGTATATCTCACAGTGATGTGGGCAGTTCATTGGCTTCAACAAAAACTCTTCGTCTTCCTTTGGTGTTTTTATTGGTTGAAAACTGTCTTCTCCATATTTGGCATAGTGACCAGAAGTCATGTATAATTCTTTTTGACCTATGTGAGGTGTCACCACCATTTCATAGCCGGCAAGTTGTTGCGCTTTTTTTAGAAAATTCTCCAGCCTATTTCTTAATGCGGCTCCCTTAGGTAACCATAAAGGCAATCCTTGACCAACCTTTTGTGAAAATGTGAACAACTCAAGCTGTTTTCCCAATTTACGATGATCACGTTTTTTAGCTTCTTCGAGCAGTTCTAAATATTCTTTTAATTCTTTTTGTTTTGGGAATGAAATGCCATAAACTCGAGTTAATTGTTTATTATTCTCATCACCTCTCCAGTATGCTCCAGCAACACTCAATACTTTTACTGCTTTAACTATACCTGTATTTGGGATATGACCTCCTCTACATAAATCTGTAAATGTAGCATGATCGCAAAAGGTAATTTCTCCGTCTTCAAGATTTTCAATGAGCTCTACCTTGTACTCATTTGCTTGTTCTTTATACATTGCTAAAGCATCTGCTTTTGAAACTGATTTCATTTTAAAATCATGTTTTCCACGAGCGATCTCTAACATTTTGTCCTCGATAGTTTTAAAATCTTTATCTGATATCGCACGATCATCACCGAGATCTACATCGTAGTAAAATCCGTTCTCAATAGCAGGACCAATAGAAAGCTTTACACCTGGATACAACTCCTCAAGGGCCTGTGCTAGAATATGAGAAGACGAGTGCCAAAATGCTTTTTTACCATCGTCATCTCTCCAAGTATATAAAACAAGCTTACCATCAGTAGTTAAAGGGGTAGATGTTTCTATTGTTATATCGTTGAATTTTGCTGAAATCACATTTCTTGCAAAACCTTCGCTAATATCTTTAGCAACATCCATTGCTGTTAAGCTATTTTCATAACTTCTAACACTACCGTCTGGTAAAGTAATATTTATCATCAACTTTTCTATTTTGAAGTCGCAAAGATATTAGAAAACTCCCTTAGAAACAATAATAAATCAAAGCAGTTATAATCTATTTCTGAGTAACTCTATTTCTAAAATATGCTGCTAGAGAAATTATAATTTGAATTCCTAATAAAACATAAATGAATTTGGGTATTGGAACAGGATCACCAGTAGCATAACTATGCAATCCAGTAAGGTAATAATTAACGCCAAATGAGGTCATTATTATTGACCAAAAGGCAAAGACACTGGCAGTGTTTAATGTAAACATTGTGTTTAGCTTTGGTACAAAACGCAAGTGCAAAACTACAGCATAGATAATTATACTAATTAATGCCCAAGTCTCCTTTGGATCCCATGCCCAATAGCGTCCCCAAGATTCGTTTGCCCAAACACCACCTAAAAAGGTTCCAATAGCAAGGACAAACAATCCTATGGTCATGGACATTTCATTAATATAAGTTAGCTCTTTAATTCTTGTTTCAATTGCAAACTTGTTCT
>CAZAPO010000082.1:0-10033 GCA_964487005.1 uncultured Flavobacteriaceae bacterium | reverse complement strand
ATCAATAGCTCCAGCATCAAACGCGTAGATATCAAGTTGCATCCCATATTCTTCTTGAAGCCACTCAAAAAAGGACAGATTTATGAGGGTATGCTCTTCGGTGGTTCCCTCATTTGTATTATTAATCCAACTAAAATACTGTGCTTTAGAAGGTGTTTGTTCATCAGCACCTGCAAAAACTTTTTCTTGCCCAAAACAGACTGATACATTCATAAATAGTAAAGCGAGCCAAATGTTGGTAATGTTAGTTTTCATACTACGATGGTCATTAGGAATTTTGATAAAGATAAATTAACCAAAATCTGATTATTGATATTATATTATCTAAGTTTAATTCAATTTTATTAAAATGAGAATAAAATAGAGAAGAACCTATGATATTTTATATTTTTAAACAATGGACAATATTGCTCAAATAGATGCCAATTTTATTGAGACCAACACCAACTTTAAACAGTTAGTTCAAGTCATTAAAATGGGATTTAGTGCTAAGAATGTACTTGTCCCAATGCGTCATCATCACGATTTCCCAAATCCAACGTTCAAGTCAGAATCTACATTATTATTGATGCCTGCCTGGAACCCAGGTAAAGAAGCAGGAGTTAAAGTGGTAACGGTGAGTCCTGAAAATGGCCAATTTGATCTACCTTCAATTCAAGGAACTTATATATATTTAGATGCCGAAAAAGGCATAGTTCGAGCAATACTAGAGGCCAAGAGTCTAACAGCCAAACGTACGGCCGCAACCTCGGCACTGGCTTCATCATTCTTATCACGCGAAGCTTCCAGCTCTTTGTTAATGATAGGTACAGGTGCACTATCAACAAACTTGATCTGGGCCCATGCTGCGGTTAGACCAATTAAGCAAGTTTATATCTGGGGTAGATCTTTTGAAAAAGCAAAGACTATTGCCACCAAACTATCAAATAAAGATTTCACTGTAACACCAATAAAGCATATACAAGATAAGATTGGTGAAGTAGATATTATTTCATGTGCAACCTTATCAAAACATCCATTGGTTTTAGGTGCAATGCTTAACCCAGGACAACATGTTGATTTGGTTGGAGCATACAGACCAGATATGCGCGAAGCCAATGATGAGACCATGAAAAGAGCCTCAATTTTTGTAGACACTTTTGAAGGAGGGCTTAAAGAAAGTGGTGATATTGTAATACCTCTACAAGAAGGTACAATCACCAAAGACTCCATTAAAGCAGATCTGTTTGATTTATGTTCAAATAACAAATCAGCAAGAATTTCAAATGATGAAATTACACTATTCAAATCGGTAGGTCACGCACTAGAGGATCTTGTTGCAGCAACCTACTATTATAACCAATTTATAAATGGCTAAGACCTATCAAAACATATTATCTAAACCTAATTTCCATCCTCCAAATGATTGGTTACAGATAAAAACAATTGATATGCATACTGGTGGTGAACCATTAAGAGTTATTATTGATGGATTCCCTGAACTTAAAGGAAGTTCAATTTTAGAGTATAGGCGCTATTGTAAGGAAAATTATGATTATTTACGCACAGCGTTGATGTTTGAACCACGTGGTCATGCAGACATGTATGGCTGCATCCTCTTACCTCCAAATGATGATAGTGGCGACTTTGGTATCATTTTCCTACACAATGAAGGATATTCAACCATGTGTGGTCATGCAATTATTGCTATATCTACCCTGGCCATTGAGATGGGTTGGATTGATGTTAAAGAGGGTGACAATGTCTTAAAAATTGATGCACCGTGTGGACGAATAACATCATATACAAATGTTGAAAATGGTAAGGTCACTGGGGTACGTTTTCATTGCGTGCCGAGTTTTGTGGTGGGTCTGGATAGAAAAGTTACCATTGATGGTTTGGGTGAAATAGTTTATGATCTGGCATATGGTGGTGCATTTTATGCTTATGTTGACATGGCAAAGAACAATTTCAATTTTAATTTAAGCCCTCACTCATATCGAAAACTAATTGAAAATGGCATGGCAATTAAACATGCTGTTATGGACGTTGATAAAAATATATTGCATCCGTACGAGGATGATCTTAGCTTTTTATACGGAACTATTTTTATTGATAATAACAAACAACCTTCAGGCATCGATAGCAGGAATGTATGCATTTTTGCCGAGGGTGAGGTAGATCGTTGTCCTACAGGTTCTGGTGTGTCTGGAAGAATGGCAATTCATCACGCACGTAATGAAATTGATTTAGGAGAAACCATGTCCATAGAAAGTATTACAGGTTCTGTTTTTAAGGGATCGGTAGTTTCTGAAGAAAATTATGGTCCCTTTAAAGCAGTTATTCCACAAGTGGAAGGCACGGCACATATCACAGGGATGCAAACTTTTGTAATTGATCCAAGCGACCCAATGAAAAACGGATTTATTCTAAGATGAAAAAACTATTATTCATACTAACGGGTCTTGCTTTCATTGGTTGTTCCAACAGCTCAAAAACAGCTACTAATTTTGAAAGTCTTGCGCTTAGTAAAAACCTCCTTGATTATAAAATTACACCCACAGACTCTTTAGACCGATCTGGATTAATGTTTTCAGATCAAGGAGCATGGTTTGCATATAGCCTACCTAAAACCAATAAAAGTCAAATAGGTTTTACGGGTCCATTTTTAATGACACAACAAAATGGTGTTTGGAGTAGTACACAACTATCAAGTCTTTACATTACTGAAGGGCATCACAACGATCCAATCATGCCTACAAATAGTGACCTTGTTGATCAAGCCAGCTATAGTAGTCATTTAGAACAGACTTTCAGAAATGAAAATTTGGAGATAACGCAAAATTTAGTTTACCTAAGCGGTCATACAGCCTTACAAAAAACAACAATTACAAATGTTACAGAATCAGAATATTTTGACCTCAACGTAAATTATCAAGGCGCCATTCCAGATATTGGAATCACGCTTTCTAAAGACCAAGGTAAGGTGAAACTAACTTCTAACAAGTCAAATGCTATTGGCTATATTTCGCCCTCAGAAGAATTTGAATTGTTTGACATTCTTGCAGATAGTAAATTTTACAGTTATCATAAGAACATACAATTGAAATCTGGAGAATCTAAAGAAATAGTTATTGCGCACTCTTTCATTTTCCCTGAATACTCATGGGAAGAAGAGCAAAAACTTATCGCAATGGTGGATTTTGATTCTGTGCTGGCTGCCAGAAAAACAGAAAAAAACACACAGCTTACCACTTTAATATCTAATAGTCAGCCACAGTTTAAAGACAGTATTTATGCGCAGGTATTAGCAAAAGCACATCTTACCTTACAAAACAATTGGCGAGTACCGGCCGGAGAGATAAAACATGAAGGGCTCTTTCCAAGTTATCATTATGTATGGTTCAATGGCTTTTGGTCATGGGATTCATGGAAACATGCTGTAGGACTTTCACATTACAATACCGATCTAGCAAAGAAACAAATCAAACTCATGTTTGAATTTCAGCTAGATGACGGGTTTGTAGCAGATTGCGTTTATCGCGATACATTAATTGAACCCCATAACTGGAGAGATACCAAACCTCCGCTATCTGCATGGGCCGTGGCCAAAATATATGAAAAGGATCAAGACCTAGAATTTGTAAGACACATGTATCCTAAGCTAAAAAAGTACCACTATTGGTGGTATAATAAGCGTGATCATGATCAAGATGGTATATGTGAATATGGGTCAACTGATGGCACAGCAATAGCAGCAAAATGGGAAAGTGGCATGGACAACGCCATTAGGTTTGATAACATTGAAATGCTAGAAAATGGTGAAGGTGCCTATTCAATGAATCAAGAAAGCGTTGATTTAAATGCGTATTTATATGCAGAGAAGTTATTCTTGTCACAACTGGCCGATGCACTTAAAATAGACGATTCAAAAATCTATCAAGAGGAGGCAGCTGGCTTGAAAAAAATCATTCAAACTCAATTTTATGACCCTGAAGATGGGTGGTTTTATGACACAAACATACAAGGGAACAAATTTGTAAAGGGAGCTGGAAGTGAAGGATGGACCGCACTATGGGCAAATGCAGCAACGCCAGAGCAGGCAGCAGCTGTAAAAGACCAAATGATGAACCCCGAGAAATTTTTTACCAAAGTTCCATTTCAAACAATGAGCGCCGATCATCCTAAGTTTGATCCATTAAAGGGGTATTGGCGAGGCCCCAATTGGTTTGATCAATCGTATTTTGGAACCAAGGCTTTGCGGAATTATGGTTACAATAGTGAGGCTGATAGGGCGACAAAAGCTATATTAGCAGGAGCTGAAGGTTTGCTTGAAAAAGGAATGTCTATTAGAGAAAACTATCACCCCTTAACAGGTAAAGGTGGTCATGCCAAAAATTTTAGTTGGAGTGCTGCTCACATAATTATGATGCTTTTAGATGAGTAAGATTTTAAATAAAGAAATTACAACACAAGAGGCCGAAAACCTTCTTTATGAATTATACGGTATAAGAGGAAAAGCTGATAAACTTCCAGGGTATGCCGACTATAATTTTAAAATAAAAGTAGCTAATAAGAACAGCTATATTCTTAAAATTTCAAGACCTGAGGCCGATAAGAACTTTATTTTTTTTCTACAAGAAATCTTGCAATATCTCGAGAAAAATGCTCCCGAGCTGGTTACCCCAAAAATTATAAAAGATAGTAACGGACAGTACACCTCTGAAGTTGTTGATGCGCAAAACAACCATCGATATATTCGATTATTAAGTTGGGTAACCGGTAGCGTTTGGAATGAAGTAAATCCTCAGTTAGATGATCTCCGTTTTAGCTTAGGGATGAATTGCGGAAAGATCACAAAAGCATTACAAAATTTTGATCATGCACAGGCCTATGGTGAATTTGAATGGGACACGTCTAAAGGTCTTTGGACCAAAGATTATCAGCATTTGCTAAGTGAGGAAGAAAAAACAATAATTTCTCATTTTCAGCAGGAATTTGAAAAACATCTTGATACTTATAACACCTTAAGAAAATCTATTGTACATAACGACGCCAACGACTTTAATATATTGGTTACAAATGATCTGGTTAATCCAAAAGTTAAATCGATAATTGACTACGGAGATGCTATTTACACACAAATAATAAATGACGTTGGTATTGCATGTTCTTATGCCATTATGGACTATAATGATCCGTTAGAAGCAGCCCTACCCATTGTATCTGGATATCACAGTGCATTTACATTGCAAGAAGACGAGCTAAAGCACTTGTACAATGCAATTGCCATGCGATTGGTAATTTCTTATACAACGTCGGTAATCAATCAGCAGAAAGAACCTGAGAATACCTATCTTCAAATAAGTGCAAGACCCGCTTGGGAGCTTCTTCAAAAATGGTATGAGATAAGCCCAGATTTTGCGCATTATGCCTTTAGAAAGGCTTGTGGTTATGCACCACATCCAAATCAAGAAAATTTTAATGAATGGGCAAAAACTCAAAATTGCTCATTAAAAGAGCTTTTTCCAGCCATCAACCGTGCAGAGGCACAACCAATAGATTTAAGTGTCTCAAGTACATGGATAGGACATCAAAAAGATTATGGCGATCTAGAATTATTTGAATTCAAGGTAGATCGATTTCAAAAAGAGTACCCTAACAAAATTATTGCTGGAGGATATTTAGAACCACGTTCTGTATACACATCGACCGCTTATGATAAAATAGGAAATTCGGGTAGTGAAAGTAGAACGGTACATTTGGGAGTAGATTTTTGGCTTCCTGCGGGGACTGCAGTTCATGCTATTTTTGACGGTGAAGTTGTGACGGCGGTAAATGATGCAGGCGATAAAGAATACGGTGGTTTGGTTATCTTAAAGCATCAAGCAAACAACTTTGAGTTTTTTACCTTATACGGTCACAATTCGGTCGCAAGTGCAACCAAGCATAAAATTGGAGACATCATTAAGAAAGGAGATAAGGTTTCAGAATTAGCTTCCTATCCCGAAAATGGGAATTGGGTACCTCATCTACATTTTCAAATAATGTTATCAATGCTTGATTATAAGGTTGATTTTCCAGGGGTTGCGTATCATAAACAAATAGATGTCTGGAAAAGCATTTGCCCTAATCCTAACCTCTTATTTAAAATAGAGGGGTTACAACCTCAGCCATCAGCAACTAACGAGGAGTTAATAAACTACCGAAAGCACCATTTAGGTAAAGGCTTAAGTTTACAGTACAAAGTACCTATAAAAATGGTACGCGGTTCAGGACAGTATTTAGTTGACCAGTTTGGACGAAAATATTTAGATACCGTTAATAATGTTGCACATGTTGGTCATGAGCATCCAACAGTAGTTGAGGCAGGCCAAAAACAAATGGCCCTACTAAACACCAATTCACGTTATCTACACGAGAATATTAATGAACTTGCTAAAGAACTTATTGAAACACTTCCACCAGAACTCAACGTATTACATTTTGTAAATTCTGGCAGCGAAGCAAATGAGCTTGCCATTAGGATGGTAAAAGCAGCAACTGGTGAGCAAGATATTATAGCTTCTGAAGTTGGTTATCACGGTAATACCAATATGTGCATCAATATTTCTTCCTACAAATTTGATGGGAAAGGTGGCTCAGGTGCGCCCGAACACACCCATATTTTTCCATTACCAGATAGTTACAGAGGAAAATATCGTGGATTGGACTGTGGGGATAAATATGCACAAGAAGTACAATCTTGTATTGAAACAATTCATAAAAAAGGGCGAGGTCTAGGAGCTTTCATAATTGAACCTATTATTAGCTGTGGTGGCCAAATAGAACTGCCTGAAGGGTTTTTAGCTAAAGCCTATCAATATACGCGTAAAGCAGGTGGTCTTTGCATATCAGACGAAGTTCAAGTTGGATGCGGACGTCTAGGAAAGACCTTTTGGGGTTTTCAATTACACGATGTGATACCAGATATTGTAACCATTGGTAAACCCTTAGGAAATGGACACCCTATTGCGGCGGTAGCATGCACTCAGGAAGTGGCAAATAAATTTGCTAATGGAATGGAGTATTTCAATACATTTGGAGGCAACCCGGTTTCATGCGCTATAGGAACAGCCGTTTTACAAACGGTGAAGAATGAAGGTCTTCAACAAAATGCTTTAGAAGTTGGTAATTATTTAAAGTCGGCACTAAAATCAGTATCAGATGAATTTACAATTATTGGCGATGTTCGTGGTCAGGGGTTGTTCTTGGGTATTGAACTTGTAGATAAGGACTTAAATCCCTTACCATCTCAAACAGACTATTTAGCAAATCGAATGAAAGACCACGGCATTTTAATGAGCATTGATGGTCCAGATCATAACGTCTTAAAGATTAAACCTCCACTCGTTTTTACAAAAGAAAACGCCCAGGAACTCATTCATTATCTCAGGAAAATATTGGCTGAAGATTTTATGGTTCAAAAAAACTAATAGGCACCTTTTCAATGAAACTCAAACATTTCATCATACTAACTACCGCCCTTATTTTAAGTTGCAATAATGAAAAGCTTCCTAATGTGGCTGAACAAATCAACCATTTTAATCATGAAATTTTTGAAGAAAACAGATTAGAACCAAGAGCTTCATTTTTTGCTTTTGAAAATGCAACGCTCTCTGAAAAAGAACAATCAAAACGATATTTAAGTTTGAACGGGACATGGAAATTTAATTGGGTAAAAAATCCAGAAGACAGACCAAGAAACTTTCATCACTTATCTTATAATGATAAATCCTGGGGCACCATACAAGTACCTGGAAATTGGGAAACTCAAGGATACGGATATCCCATTTATCTGGACGAGCGTTACCCCTTCACCACTACATGGCCTAATGTTCCACAAGAATATAATCCAGTGGGTACTTACCGAAAAGTGATTGCTATTGACAAAGCATTTTTAAATGAAGATGTCGTGCTACACTTTGAGGCTATAAAGGCGGTATATATTTATATTAATGGTAACTATGTTGGATATTCACAAGGAAGCAAAACTTCTGCTGAGTTTAACATCACTGATTATTTAAATGAAGGTAAGAATCTTATTGCTCTCCAAATGTATCGCTGGACAGATGCAAGCTACCTAGAAAGTCAGGACATGCTTAGAATGAGCGGTATAGAACGTGATGTTTATTTATATACAAGACCAAAAGTTTATGTTGAAGATTTTTTTGCAAATACAAATCTGTCCGATGATTATAGTCAAGGCATTTTAAACGGAGCTATTACCCTGTCAAATTCAACACTAGAGAATAGTTCGCACGAATTAAATATTGAACTTTATGATGGAACTACCAAAGTGTTTGAATCAAAAAAGAAAACTCAAATTAAAGGCCTTTCTAATGTAACTATACCCCTAATAGGAGCAATAGATTCAATTCATACGTGGTCTGCCGAAAATCCTTATTTGTACACCTTAAAGCTTCAATTAGACCAAACCCAATTCATAACGCAAAAAATTGGTTTTAAGCGGGTAGAAATAAAAAACAGTCAAGTATTGATTAATGGCAGGGCTATTTATTTCAGAGGTGTTGACCGCCATGAAACAGATCCGTATACAGGTCATGTGGTATCAAAGGCTTCTTTGGAAAAAGACATAATGCTTATGAAGCAAAATAATATCAACGCTGTTCGATCTTCTCATTATCCAAATAACACCTATTGGTTAGAATTATGTGATACATACGGACTTTATGTTGTTGATGAAGCAAATATTGAAAGTCACCCTTTAGCAATTTCGGAAGATACTCAAATTGGAAATGAAATGTCGTGGTTAGCAGCACATTTAGAGCGCACAAAGCATATGTATTATCGCGATAGAAACCACCCTTCTATTTACTCATGGTCTTTAGGAAATGAAGCTGGTGAAGGTGAAATATTTAAAACTACCTATAAGTGGTTAAAGGACCGTGAAGACAACAGAATAGTTCAATATGAGCCCGCATATAAAGATGATTATACAGACATTTATTGTCCAATGTATCCAAGGCCCCAGTATTTGATTGATCATGGGAAGTCTAATTCAGACAAACCTTCAATCATGATTGAGTATGCACATGCCATGGGAAATTCTGTAGGGAACCTACAAGACTATTGGGATATTATTGAAAAATATGACAATCTACAGGGAGGTTATATTTGGGATTGGGTAGACCAATCATTAGAATATACCTATGATGATGGCACCCCATATCTAGCCTATGGACACGATTATCATCCAGATCTTCCTACCGATGGGAACTTTTTAAATAATGGATTAGTTGATCCTTACCGTAACCCGCATCCCCACCTTTCAGAAGTAAAAAAAGTGTATGAACCGGTACACATTAATTATTTAGGAAATGGACTGCTGGAAATTGAGAATAAAAACTTCTTTACGAATCTTTCAGATCAAACGTTAGAGCTCTATTTACTTGTAGATGGCAAAAAATCACTGCTAAAATCTCAGGTTCCAATCGATATTTTGCCGCAACAAAAATCGCAGTTATATTTTTCTGAAATCCCAAATATGTTTTTACCAGAACACGAGTATGTGTTGGAAGCGAGCATAGTTCAAGAGACGCCATCTGCCATGCTTCCAAAAGGCCATGAAATTGCCTGGGATCAATTTGTTTTACATAGTGGCAAAACCAGAGAAAATGCCTCCAACAATGGAAGCCTAATTATTAATAATGGATCTGAAATTCAGATTTCAAATAATCAAACGCAGCTAACAATAAATGCCATTACAGGTGAAATTACTAATTGGTCACATGATGACAACTTAATTACAGCACATCCCATTAGACCAAACTTCTGGAGACCACCAACTGATAATGATCTTGGAAACGGAATGGACAAATGGGCAAAGATTTGGCAGCATGCCACTTACAACTATGTAGCAAAGTTAGGGCAAACTCCAATTCATGTCTACGACGATGTGGTTTATAGGGTTGATTATACCTTTCCTAATTTAAAATCAACCTTAAATGTGGTCTATAAGGTTTCAAATTCTGGGGCTATATCAGTTCATTAT
>CAZAPO010000081.1:0-7886 GCA_964487005.1 uncultured Flavobacteriaceae bacterium | reverse complement strand
ATTCTGGGGCTATAACAATTCATTATAAGTATGATTCTAATGATGTAGAACTTCCCAACATCCCTCGAATGGGGATGTATCTTACTTTAACCAATGAATTTACCGATGTGTCGTGGTATGGCCGAGGGCCCCTTGAGACTTATTGGGACAGAAAAACAGGGCAGAAAATTGGAACCTATAATGGAAAAATTACCGAGCAATTTGAGCGCTATTCGAGGCCTCAAGAAACGGGCAATAAATCTGATGTAAGATGGGTAGCTGTTTCATCTAATGCGCTTGAACTAAAAGCTTACAGTGAGCAATTATTAAATTCAAGTGTTTGGCCATTTAATATGACAGCATTAGATTTTAAAAGCGGTGATGCCGCAGCATCTGCCTCTGGATTGGTACCCGTAACTAAAAAGCATGGTGCTGATATTAAAATTGGAAATACCGTTCAATGGAACATTGATTATTTGCAAATGGGTGTTGGTGGTGATACCTCATGGGGCAGACTTGTACATCCAGCGTATACAATTGACGCAAATAAAAAATATTCTTATACCTTTACCATTCAACCTAACACTAAATAGATTATGCAGATAATTACCTTTGTTCTATTTACGGCATTTGTGGCCGTTGTTTCCTATTTAAAAACACGAAAGACGGATGAAAATTCATCTGATGGCTATTTTCTTGGTGGCCGCAGTCTAACAGCTGTCGTTATTGCCGGTTCGTTGTTGTTAACAAACCTTTCTACAGAACAGATTGTTGGTTTAAATGGCCAATCATATTCTAATGGATTGTCTGTAATGGCATGGGAAACTTTAGCAGCGATAGCCATGGTAATTACCGCGGTGTTTCTATTACCTAGATATTTAAAAGGCGGACTAACAACCATCCCACAATTTTTAGAAAGAAGGTTTGATGTGGTTACTAAAACGCTTATTTCGGGTTTGTTTTTAACCGGTTATGTAGTGGTTTTATTACCTATCATACTATATTCTGGATCTATTGCCATAAGTGGAATGTTTGACATTCCAAACATGTTAGGTGTAACACATGCGCAATCCATTTGGATCTGTGTATGGGGTATTGGGATTGTGGGGTCCATATATGCAATTTTTGGCGGATTAAAGGCAGTTGCCGTATCTGATACTATTAATGCCGTTGGTCTTTTGATTGGTGGAATTATGATTCCTGTTTTTGGGATTGTCATGATTGGTGATGGCAGTTTCTTTGATGGACTATCTACGCTCACAGCAGAAAATCCTGATAAGTTTAAATCGATGGGAACCAATAACGATCCCGTTCCTTTTTATACCATTTTTACTGGAATGATGTTAGTTCAGTTGTTTTATTGGGGAACCAATCAACAAATAATTCAACGCGCATTAGGAGCAAAAAATTTAGAAGAAGGTCAAAAGGGTTTACTCCTGGCATCATTTATTAAAATATTAGGCCCATTAATTGTTGTACTACCTGGAATTATTGCATGGCACCTTTTTGACGGTGGCTTAGAAAGTGCAGATCAAGCATATCCAATGCTCGTTGGAAAAGTGTTACCTCCATACTTAGTTGGTTTCTTTGCTGCAGTGCTGTTTGGTGCTATTTTAAGCTCATTCAATAGCGTATTAAATAGCTCGGTCACACTTTTTGGAATTGATATCTACAAACAACATATAAACAATGAAGCCGATGAAAAAACAGTAGTTAAATATGGAAAACTATTTGGTATTTGTTTAGCATTAGCATCCATGTTTATTGCACCATTACTTCTAGGGCAAGATAGTTTATTTGACTATTTACAAAAGGTTAATGGTATTTATAGTATACCAATACTCACCATATTTGTAGTTGGTTATTTAACGAAGTACGTACCTGCAATTGCAGCAAAAATTGGTCTCGTTTCTGGTGTGGTACTCTATGTTACATACATATTTATTGATGAGTTTGCACCTCAGGTATTTTCGGGACTACATTTCTTAGATATTATGGCTATCTTATTTGTATTGAATACAGCTATAATGCTTATAATTGGAAAAATGAAGCCACGTACAGAGGCCTATGCTTTAACCTATACAAATCAAGTAGATATTACTCCTTGGAAACACGTAAAACTGGCTGGTATTGCAATTTGCGTGATTGTAATCTCTGTTTATATCTATTTTGCATAAAAGCCTAATATGAAACGTTACATCTTAATTTTTTTGATAGGATTCTTGGCTCTTTCATGTACAGATCAAACTGTTGAAGCCGACGAAAAAAAGGTCATCCTATCAATTTTGGAAGCACAAGAAAAAGCCTGGAACAATTATGACATTGAAGGGTTTATGGAAGGTTATTGGAAAAGTGACTCACTCAAGTTTTATGGAGCCAGTGGTTTGACCTACGGGTGGCAGCAAACCTTAGATAATTATCATAAAAGATACCCATCAAAGGAGCATACAGGTTCACAAAACTTCAAGATCAATGACATCTCAAAAGTTGATGATAATGCATATTTTGTTATGGGAGAATATCATTTAACAAGACCACTAGGTGATGCCAATGGAATCTTTATGATTATTTTTAAAAAGATAGCTGGTGAATGGAAAATTGTTGCCGACACCTCTTGTTAAGAATTATGCCGCTTCAACTGATTTGAAATGTTCGTACAGTTCCTTGTTACCCAGTCCAACAATAGTTAACTTTTTATTTAATGTCAATGCTTGATTATGCAATTTAGTTAAGGCACTAACACCGTCTCTATCAATGGCGTTGAGCTCCTCAATATTGACAATAAGATCGTCGATCTTGTCAAATACATTTTTAAAAGTTTGTTGAAATGTGTGAAGGTATTTTCTAGTTAAATTTCCTTTTATCTTGAAGCAGTTATCGCATATACAGATTTCCAGCACCATGGTTGATTGTTTTTAGTGTCTCGATTAAAGTTGCTGAAAATCAAATAATTAATTAAATATGCTAAAAAAATAGCACATAACTATCATTTTTCGATGAATGGTGCAATTTTTAGATTTATGATAAACATATGGTAAAAAGTTTTACATTTAAAATATGAAACCAACCGTAAGACTTGCAACAAAAGAAGACCTACTTGTATTAGACAAGTTTATGGATGGTCTAGTTGCTGCCGAGCGACCAATGGATCCAACAATAAAAGAAGGTAAAGTGGTTTATTATGACCTTGCTAAATTCATTGGCAGTAGTGATTCTGCGCTTTATGTTGTGGTGCTTGGTGATGAAATTGTAGCCTCTGGTTATGCAAAAATTAAAGGTGA
Source organism: uncultured Flavobacteriaceae bacterium (assembly GCA_964487005.1). Taxonomy (GTDB): domain Bacteria; phylum Bacteroidota; class Bacteroidia; order Flavobacteriales; family Flavobacteriaceae; genus CAZAPO01. Next base: position 4,626 of record CAZAPO010000081.1, on the reverse strand, counting down.
TAGGCATTATTTAAAGCATGACAAACAAGGGTATTTGGGTTTCATGTTTGTTCCAGAACAACATCGCGGTAATGGGTATAATAAACTTATTATGGACGCTCTTTTAAAGTGGTGCAAAGACAAAAATTTGACTGAGATAAGACTTGATGTCTATGACACCAATCAACCAGCACTAAGAGCCTATGAAAAAGCTGGTTTTACCAAGCACTTAATTACCATGCGACTCGACCTTAACGATTAGTTATTCATGAGCTGCTCTATCTCCTCTATCTCAATAGGCATAGCTTCAGTAAGATTGATGTTACCATTTTTGGTGATGAGGTAGTCATTCTCTAATCTACAACCTATGCCCTCTTCAGGAATATAAATTCCAGGTTCGCAAGTAAAAACCATCCCTTCTTCAATAGTTCTAGAGTACAGACCTACATCATGCACATCTAAACCAATATGATGGGCTGTACCATGCATAAAGTACTTTTTATACAAAGGCTTTTTAGGATCTTGAATAGCAACATCTTCTTTGCTTAAGAGTCCCAAATCAATTAATTGACTTTCAACTAATTTACCCATTCGCTTTTCATAATCTGCATGCTTCACACCCGGTTTCAATAAATTACTACCCTCTTTTAAGCAATATAAAACGGCCTTATATATTTCCTTTTGCCGCTTAGTGAACCTACCATTAACTGGAATACACCTTGTAGTATCGCTGTTATAATTTGCATAGCAGACACCAAAATCTAACAAGATCATTTCTCCATCATTGCATACATCATCATTGGTGTTGTAGTGCAGTGCACAAGCATTTTTACCAGAAGCTACAATAGGTTTAAAAGCATGGCGAATAGCACCCGACTTGGTTAGTTGATAAGTTAATTCGGCTTCAAGTTCATATTCTTTAATTTTTGGTTTTGTCGCCTTTAATACACGCATAAAACCTTCGACACTAATATTGGCTGCTTTTTTTATTAAGTCAATTTCTTCTGCTGATTTAATTTGGCGCAACGCTCTCGTAATTTTGGCAGCACGATGATAGTCATGCAATGGATACTTTTGTTTACACCATTGAATCAATCTATCTTGTTGTGTCTCTTGATTTTTGGTGACACGTTTAAGGTGTTCGTTATGTCCTAAATAGAACCCATCTGCTTCAAACGCCATATATTGAAGTAATTTTTCAAAATCACTTGTCCATTCTATACGTTCAATTCCTGAGATATCTGTTGCATCCTGTTTGTTTAGTTTTTCTCCATCCCAAATTTTGATGTGTTCATTAGTTTCTTTTACAAATAAGATTTCTCTATTTTCTGGCTTGTACGCGTCTGGATAAAGTACCAAAATTGTTTCTTCTTGGTCTATCCCACATAAATAAAACAGGTCGTTATTTTGAGCAAACCCCATAACATCATCTGCATTGGTATGCTTGATATCATTAGATGTTAATATTGCAATTGTATTGGGTTGCATTTGGGCAACAAACCTTGCCCTGTTCTTAATAAATAATGAATTTGGAATTTTATCGTACCGCATCTTAAAATTTTCGATCTGGGCTGTAATATGAAATATCCAGCGAAGGTTTTTTCTCTGATATAACTTCTGCAACAACTTTGCCAGTGCCAGGTCCCATACTCCACCCCATCATCGCATGACCTGCGGCAATAGTTAAATTATTGCATTTCTTAGATTTTCCAATATATGCCAAGCCGTCTGGTGATACAGGACGTAATCCACATTGTGCATCTGCTTTCTCCTCTTCGGTCACTTTAATACTTGGGTAATATTTGTTTATGGCATTGGCAATGGCATCTACTCTTACCTTGTTTATATTGTGATTGATTCCCGCAATTTCCATAGTTCCCGCAAATCGCGTAAAACCGTTCATAGGTGTTACTGCTGCTTTGGCTTCACAAAGAATCGCCGGAATGGTTACTCCGGTTTCCTTATGTGTATTTATTCTGTACCCCTTACCGCCTTGTAACAAAATATTAATACCTAGTTTCTTACTTAACAAACTAGACCACGATCCCGCGGCAAGTACAAATTCATCTGCTTTTAGCTCTCGTTTATCTGTTTTAAGAGATAACACTTTACCATTGTTTACTTCTATGTCTTGTACCTTTTCGTTGGTATGAAATACTACTCCAGATGCCTTTAAGTAGTCTTTCATATTTGACATAAACTCGTGTGGTGTTGAATGTTGGTCACACTCAAAATAAGCAGCTCCAATGGCATTTATTTCAACATTTGGTTCTAGTTTCTTAATCTCTTCGGCGTTCACCTCACGCGCTTCTAATCCCAAATCGTTGGCTAATCTTGCTGTTTTTAATTCTGCTTCCAACACCTTTTCTGTCTGGCAAAGCATGAACAAACCTTTCTTTTCATAGTGAGAGTTGAATCCTTCTGTTTGTATAATGTCATCAAATAATTCTTGACTCAAAACAGAAATATCTCTAATTACTGGTGCCGCTTTTTCTACATGTTTTGGAGTACATGATTTATTGAAAGCCCATGCCCATCTTAAAAAATCTAAATCTAAACGCGGTTTAATATAAAGTGGGCTCGAAGGATTAAACATCCATTTCAGCCCTTTTTTCATCACTCCCGGAGCCGATAATGGAATTATATGACTTGGTGATAAATAACCTGCATTAACATACGAAGCACCTCCGTCAAGATTTGATTGATCGACAATTGTAACATGATGCCCTTCTTTTTGAAGGTAATAGGCTGAACAAAGTCCGATGATTCCGCCTCCAATTATTACAACATTTTTACTCATTTGGTTAGTTCCAATTAAAATCCCATATAGGTGTTACTCCCAACAGGTGTTCTACAAAATAATTCCAGCGTTTTTTAATGAAATAATTTCGATGCTGACCGTTATATCCATGACGCTGACTAGGCAAAATTAATAAATCAAAATCTTTATCCGCCTTTATTAAGGCCTCTGCTAATTTAAATGTTGCCGACGGATTAACATTATCATCTAATCCACCATGAGTAATTAGTAATTTACCCTTTAAATTCTTTGCGTTGGTAATATTTGAAACCTCTTCGTAGGTATTGTCTATTGGCCATCCTTGATACATTTCTGGCCACCATGCTTTCTCCATTCTAAAATCATGATCTGCTGAACTAGACACTCCTACTTTATAAAAATCTGGAAATGCTAATAATGCTCGGCCCGTATCAAAACCTCCTGCCGAATGTCCAAAAATACCCACTCGACTTATATCAATCCATGAATTTTGTTTGGCCAAGCCCTTAATACCAAGAACGTGGTCTTCAAGGTTATTTCCCATATTTTTATAGGAATGGTCATGAAATTCTTTGGATCTGCCTGATGTACCTAAACCATCTAATTGCACAACGATGAATCCAAACTCGGCTAACGATTGATTATCAAATCCTCGATTATATGATTTTGGAAATCGCTGTGTATGTGGTCCTGTGTATGTTGCATCAATAATTGGATATGACTTTGAAGCATCAAAATTTGTAGGTTTCCAATAAGCACCATAGAGTGTTGTCTTTCCATCTTTTGCTAAAAAGGTAAACGGTGTGGGAGCCTCCCATCCTTTTGATACAGCATAACTCGCATCTGCCTCTGTTAACCTAGTAATAATCTTTCCATTTTTAGCTTCTCTTAATACTGTATTTGTGGGCGTATTTATGGTAGAATAATTATCTACGAAATACTTACCATCTTCTGAAAAACTCACAACATGATGTGTTCTTTCTGGCGTAAGTAAGGTTTCTTTTCCTTTAAAGTCAACTTTATATAATTGTTGGTGATATGGATTATTTCCTTCTTCTTTTCCAGAACCTAAAAAGAAAATTGTTTCTTTATCTTCATCGATGTACGCAAGGCTGTTTACATAATATCCACCGCTCGTTAATTTACTAATCTCGTTAGTTTTCAAGTCCAAGATGTGTAATTGTCTCCAACCAGATCGCTCTGAAAGAAACACCAATTTCTGTTTGTCTTCTAACACGCTAAACTCGAAATTATCGAGACCTGTATCACTGGTCTCTTCAATCAATGTTTTTTCTTGACCAGTATTTAAATCAAACCATTTTACCGTTTCCTTTAGATAACCCCTCTCTGGAATGGACGCAAATCCAACCCCAGATTTTTCGGATGGTCGAATATTCACCGCGTTGATATGTGTGGCCGTTGGCAAGCTTGTTTTTACTTCTTTTTTAGTAGCTACATTATAGAAGACTGGTGTAACTTTAACCATTGTTGTATCACCTGGTGAGCCTCTAAAATACGATAACAGTTTTGGTTTGTACAAAGAGTCAATACTCCAATCAAGTAAATACATTTTCTCTGCATTTCTTGTATCTACGATACTTGTATAAATCCATTTAGAATCTTCAGACCAATTGGCATAAAATCGTTTTGGTCGTTCTCCATTTTCACCCTCCATCTTATCATACCATCCATACCATGAAGCATATTCATATCCTTGTTTACCCTTTGTACTTAATTGAAATTCTTCGTTTGAATCGGTCGATTTTATATAAAGGTTGTAGTCTTTGGTAAAAGCAATCCACTTTCCATCTGGTGATTTACTCTCAAATGGATTATTATCTTCTTTTTCTTCCTCTATTTCGAGCAAT
>CAZAPO010000080.1:0-14768 GCA_964487005.1 uncultured Flavobacteriaceae bacterium | reverse complement strand
AGTATTATTAAACCGTGCTCCTACATTACACCGTTTAGGTATTCAAGCGTTCCAGCCAAAGCTTATTGAAGGTAAAGCAATTCAGTTACACCCATTAGTGTGTACTGCATTTAATGCAGACTTTGATGGTGACCAGATGGCTGTTCACCTACCATTAGGGCCAGAGACTATTTTAGAGACACAAGTATTAATGTTGGCTTCGCATAATATCTTGAATCCAGCAAACGGATCACCAATTACGGTACCTTCACAAGACATGGTACTTGGTTTATATTATATGACCAAGATGCGTAAGTCTACAAAAGAAGTACCAGTAATAGGAGAAGGACTAACATTCTATTCACCAGAAGAAGTAACGATCGCTTACAATGAAAAGCGTGTAGATTTAAATGCTTCTATTAAGGTAAGAACTAAAGATTATAATGAGGCGGGTGAATTAGTTAACCAAATCATTGAAACTACAGTTGGACGCGTTCTTTTCAACGAAAAAGTACCAGAAGTAGCAGGATATGTGAATGCCGTATTAACTAAGAAATCGTTAAGAGATATTATTGGTAAGATCTTAAAGGCTACTAGTGTTCCTGAAACCGCAGCGTTCCTTGATGAGATTAAAGACTTAGGATATAAGTTTGCATTCCAAGGAGGATTATCATTCAGTTTGGGTGATATCATTATTCCTCAAGAAAAGCATACCATGATTGAGCAAGCTAACAAGCAAGTTGATGGTATTAGAGCAAACTATAACATGGGTCTAATTACAAATAACGAACGTTATAATCAGGTAATTGATATTTGGACTTCTGCCAATGCAGAGTTGACTGAGTTGTCAATGAAGCGAATTAGAGAAGACCAACAAGGATTTAACTCGGTGTACATGATGCTTGATTCTGGAGCTCGTGGATCTAAAGAGCAAATTCGCCAGTTAACTGGTATGCGTGGTTTGATGGCAAAGCCTAAAAAGTCTAATGCAGGTGGTGGTGAGATTATTGAAAATCCAATTCTTTCAAACTTTAAAGAGGGATTATCAATTCTAGAATACTTTATTTCAACGCACGGTGCGCGTAAGGGACTTGCAGATACCGCACTTAAAACAGCAGATGCTGGTTATTTAACGCGTCGTTTAGTTGATGTTTCGCAGGATGTAATCGTAACAATTGAAGATTGCGGTACATTAAGAGGTATCACAGTAGAGCCATTGAAGAAAAACGAAGAAATAGTTGAAACATTAGAAGATAGAATTGTTGGACGTACCTCATTATATGATGTATTTGACCCAATAACTGAAGAACTTTTAGTAGCTGCAGGTGACTTAATAGATGATGATATTGCTAAGAAAATTGAAGCTTCACCAGTAGATGCTGTTGAGGTTCGATCAGCATTAACATGTGAGGCTCAAAAAGGAATTTGTGCAAAATGTTATGGACGAAACCTTGCCACAGGTAAGATGGTGCAACGTGGTGAGGCCGTTGGTGTTGTAGCAGCACAATCAATTGGTGAACCTGGTACGCAGTTAACACTTCGTACATTCCACGTAGGAGGTATTGCGGGTAACATCTCTGAAGAGAATAAGCTTATTGCTAAGTTTGATGGTAAAGCTGAAATTGAAGACCTAAGAACTGTAAAAGGAGAAGATGCCGAAGGAAACGAAGTAGATATTGTAATCTCTCGTACTTCTGAAATTAAGCTTGTTGATGCAAAGACAGGAATTACTTTAAGCACAAACAACATTCCATACGGTTCGTCAATATTTGTGAAAGACGGACAGAAAATTAAGAATGGTGATGTAGTTTGTCAATGGGATCCATATAATGGTGTAATTATTTCGGAATTCTCTGGTAAGGTTGCTTACGAAAACATCGAGCAAGGTATTACATATCAAGTGGAGATTGATGAACAAACAGGATTCCAGGAAAAAGTTATTTCAGAATCAAGAAATAAGAAACTCATACCAACTTTACACATTCAAGATGGTAAAGGAAATGTTGTTAGATCTTATAACTTACCAGTAGGAGCACACTTAATGATTGATGATGGTGAGAAGATTAATGTTGGTAAGATCTTAGTGAAGATTCCTCGTAAATCTGCTAAAGCAGGAGATATTACTGGAGGTCTACCACGTGTAACAGAATTATTTGAAGCACGTAATCCTTCAAACCCTGCAGTTGTAAGTGCTATTGATGGTGTAGTGTCCTTTGGTAAAATTAAGCGAGGAAACCGCGAGATTATTGTTGAGTCTAAACTTGGTGATATTAAAAAATACTTAGTGAAATTATCAAATCAAATTCTTGTACAGGAAAATGATTTTGTAAAAGCAGGTATGCCATTATCTGATGGTTCTATAACACCAAATGATATTTTAAATATTAAAGGCCCATTAGCGGTACAACAATACTTGGTAAATGAAGTGCAAGAAGTATATCGTTTACAAGGTGTAAAGATTAATGATAAACATTTTGAAGTTGTTGTTCGCCAAATGATGCGTAAAGTTCAGATTAATGACTCTGGAGATACTATCTTCTTAGAAAACCAGTTAATTCATAAGTCTGATTTCATTCGAGAAAATGATGAAATCTTTGGAATGAAAGTGGTTGAAGATGCTGGTGACTCTGAAACGTTGAAAGCTGGTCAGATTGTAACTCCAAGAGAGTTAAGAGATGAAAACTCTATATTACGTCGTGAAGATAAAAACCTTGTTGAAGCTAGAGATGCACGTCCAGCTACTGCAACTCCAATTCTTCAAGGTATTACGAGAGCTTCACTACAAACGAAGTCGTTTATCTCAGCAGCGTCGTTCCAGGAAACAACTAAAGTATTGAATGAAGCAGCTGTGAATGCTAAGATTGATACCTTAGAAGGACTTAAGGAAAACGTAATTGTTGGACATAAGATTCCTGCAGGAACAGGACTTAGACATTATGATAATATTATTGTAGGGTCTAAAGAAGAGTTTGATGAAATGATGCAAGCAAAACAAGAATTGAACTATAATTAATGTCATTCCTGCGAAGGCAGGAATCCATAAAATAAAAGCCTTCAAGTAATCACCTGAAGGCTTTTTTATTAATTACTTAAAAAACTTATTATGGCAGACGAAAAGAAAAAACCAAAACAGGGACAAATAAATATTGAACTTGATGAAAGTGTAGCTGAAGGGACCTATTCAAATTTGGCAATTATTAACCATTCTGTATCAGAGTTTGTGGTTGATTTTATAAATATTATGCCAGGAACTCCAAAGAGTAAGGTTAAATCTAGAATTATATTAACACCGCAGCATGCTAAACGATTGTCAAAAGCATTAGCAGATAATGTAAAACGATTTGAAAATGCCCATGGTGAAATTAAAGATTACGAGCAACCACCAATGCCACCATTGAATTTTGGACCTACGGGTCAAGCATAAAAAAAGTCCTTTGATTTTTCAAAGGACTTTTAATTTAACTTGCTTTTAATTTTTGGTTTAGTTGATATTTTAAAGCTCCCGAAGGACAGCGTTTAATTTGCTCAATAATTCGATCTGTTTCACTACCATCTAAATCGATCCAAGGAATTACAGAATTTCTAAATACTTCCGAGAGTTCTTGCGCGCATTTATCTGCACGTATACATTGACTCGGACTATATGTAACAGTTATTTCTTCGTTACTGAAGACGTTCGATTTTGCTTTCATGGTGTTTCTGTTTGGGGTAATGAAACGTTCTTAAAATTAAATTGTCACACATCTAAAATGTGTTAAATATCGACGAAATGTATAAAAAATCCGATTAAAAACCAAATTTTGTCGAAAATTCCGTTATTCAGTTAAAATGTACTTTAGAATTCTGATGTCAAATGAAACCTAATTGTTGGGTACTTTTGCTGCGTCATTTGTAAGGTAAACATTGAATCGGCTAGAAATACCATTTGTCCAGATTTATCTTTTGCCAAAAAACGCTGCTTTACTCTTTTAAACTCTTTAAACTCCTCGTTTTTGTCATTCTCTGGATCTACCCAACATGCTTTATGTACATTTAAATTCTCGTAAGTACATTTGGCACCATATTCATGTTCTAATCGGTATTGAATTACTTCATACTGTAAGGCTCCAACCGTACCAATAACTTTTCTACCATTAAGATCTAAAGTAAATAATTGTGCTACACCTTCATCCATTAACTGGTCAATACCTTTATATAACTGCTTAGATTTAAGAGGGTCTGCATTATTGATATATCTAAAGTGTTCAGGTGAGAAGCTTGGAATTCCGGTGTAATTAATTTTTTCGCCTTCGGTTAATGTATCACCAATTTTGAAATTACCAGTATCATGTAAACCAACGATGTCACCAGGATATGAGATATCAACGATTTCTTTTTTTTCTGCGAAAAAGGCGTTAGGGCTTGAAAATTTAAGTTTTTTTCCCTGTCTTACATGTAAATAAGGTGTATTTCTCTTAAACTCACCAGATACTATTTTTACAAAGGCTAATCGATCACGATGCTTAGGGTCCATATTGGCATGAATCTTAAAAACAAAGCCAGTAAATTTTTGCTCTTCGGGCTTTACTAATCGCTCTTCACTATGTTTGGCACGTGGTGTTGGTGCTATGTCAACAAAACAGTCAAGCAGTTCTCGAACACCAAAATTATTTAAGGCCGATCCAAAAAATACAGGTTGAAGATTTCCTTCTAAATATGCTTGCTTGTCAAATTCTGGGTAAACACCGCTTACTAATTCAAGTTCGTCCCTTAATGTTTGGGCAGCTTCATCACCAACTAAATCATTGAGTTTAGAAGAAGAAAGATTAGAAATTTCGACAGTTTCTTCAATATCTTTTTTACTATCACCAGTGAAAAGATTGACATTCTTTTCCCATATATTATAAATTCCCTTAAAGTCATATCCCATGCCAATTGGAAAACTTAAGGGTGTTACTTTTAACCTAAGTTTTTGTTCTATTTCATCTAATAGATCAAAGGCATCTTTTCCTTCACGGTCAAGTTTGTTAATGAATACAATTATGGGGATATTTCTCATTCTACAAACTTCAACAAGCTTTTCAGTTTGTTCTTCAACACCCTTGGCAACATCTATTACCACAATTACGCTGTCTACAGCAGTAAGCGTTCTAAAAGTGTCTTCGGCAAAATCTTTGTGCCCTGGAGTATCAAGGATATTAATTTTTATTCCATTGTATTCAAATGCCAAGACAGAAGTTGCAACCGAGATTCCACGTTGGCGTTCAATTTCCATGAAGTCACTAGTCGCTCCCTTCTTAATCTTATTGCTTTTTACGGCTCCAGCTTCCTGAATAGCACCTCCAAAAAGTAATAATTTTTCTGTTAGTGTGGTTTTACCCGCATCTGGATGTGAAACTATTCCAAAAGTTCTTCGTCTGTTGATTTCCTCAATAAATGACATAGAAATAAATTTGGGCAAAAGTACATGATTTTTTTACGAATAGTTAGTTTTTTGCACAGGAAAGACATCTTAAAAAAGGGCTATAAGATTTATTGATTCTCACTAGAATTATTTTTATGATATCCTTACAAAAAAATAGAATTTTAGTTGGTATTTTTACTTTATGATTGAAGAACAGGTAATTCTCGTCAATGAGAACAATGAGCAAATTGGATTAATGCCAAAAATGGAGGCGCATGAAAAGGCGGTATTGCATCGCGCTTTTTCGGTATTTATCTTTAACGATAATAATGAGCTCATGCTACAACAGCGTGCTTTAGATAAGTACCATTCTCCTGGTTTATGGACTAACACATGCTGTAGTCATCAGCGCGATGGAGAAAGTAATATTGAGGCAGGGAAGAGACGACTGCAAGAAGAAATGGGATTCACAACAGCGCTTAAAGAGTCGATTTCGTTTATTTATAAAGCACCCTTTGATAATGGCTTGACTGAACATGAATTTGATCATGTGTTATTGGGATCTTATAATGAGGCGCCGGTTATTAATCAAGATGAGGTTGCTTCATGGAAATGGGCAACATTAGAAGATATTAAGGTAGATATGGCGTTACATCCTCATAACTATACTGAATGGTTTAAAATTATTTTTGAAAAGTTTTATGAACATCTAAATCTGGGGAGTGATGAAAGTAACAGTTAGTAGACGTGCACATTTTAATGCCGCGCATCGTTTGTTTAGGGCAGACTGGAGCGATGAGAAAAACGATGCTGTTTTTGGTAAGTGTAATAACCCAAATTATCATGGTCATAATTATGAGCTTATTGTAAGCGTAACTGGCGGTATTAATCCTGAAACAGGTTATGTGATAGACCTTAAAACATTAAAAGATATTATTAAAAGTGAGGTAGAAGATCCCTTTGATCATAAAAACTTAAATCTGGATGTACCTGAGTTTGCAGAATTAATTCCTTCTGCCGAAAATATAGCAGTAGTAATCTACAATAAGATAAAACCCAAACTAGACCCAAGTTTTGATCTAGAAATTACGTTATATGAAACAAGGCGAAATTTTGTGAAATATTCAGGAATCTAGGTTATGAAACAAGACTTACATCCATTAAAGTTTGCGCCAATACTAAAAGAAAAAATTTGGGGAGGTTCTAAACTGGGATCAATTTTAGATAAGCCTTCCAAGGCTGCCAATATTGGTGAAAGCTGGGAGATTAGTGATGTAGATGGAGATACCTCAATTGTGAGTCAGGGGAGCCTAAAGGGGCAATCTTTAAAACAACTTATTGTCAAATACAAAGGAGACCTAGTTGGTAATCGAGTTTATAATGAGTTTGGAGAGAAATTCCCTTTGTTAATTAAATTCATTGATGCCAAACAAGATTTATCTGTACAATTACACCCAAACAATAATTTGGCGGCAAAGAGGCATAATTCTTTTGGTAAAACAGAAATGTGGTACGTTATGCAAGCTGATGAGAATGCCAACTTAATAGTTGGCTTCAATAAGAAAGTGAATCGGCAGGAGTACATGCGTCATGTAGAAAATAAAACGCTTTCCAAAATTTTAAATTTTGAGAGTGTAAATAAGGGCGATACTTTCTTTATTGATGTGGGAAGAATTCATGCAATAGGTGCCGGCGTGATGTTAGCAGAAATACAGCAGACGAGTGACATTACTTATAGAGTATATGACTGGGATAGAGTTGATGCACAAGGAAATTCTAGAGAATTGCATAAAGATTTGGCGTTAGAAGCAATTGATTTTAATATGGATGATGATTTTAAAGTTTCTTATTCAGATCGTTTAAATACATCAAATCAAATGGTTAAGTGCCCATATTTTACAACCAACTTTCTAGAAGTTGAAGGTGAGGTTTCAATTGCCAACAACAAAGATTCTTTTATGATTTATATATGCGTTGAGGGGGAAGTAAAAGTTGATACTAATCAATTTGATGAGCTATTAAAGAAAGGAGAAACTGTATTAATTCCTTCAAGTTTGAAAAACTTTAGATTGATTTCAAAAGGTGCAAAACTTTTAGAGGTTTATGTTTAAAATTCAGTAAATTTAAGAACACTTAAAATTTAGTAAGATGGCAAAAGTAAGAGATTTAAAAAAGGATATTAACTATGTTCTTGGAGATATAATTGGAGAAGTTTGTGAATGGGAATTAGAAAATACCGATAAAGACACAAAAAAAAGTCAGGCAATTATAGACGAAGCAATTAGTACGTTCGATGAGTTAATCGAAAAAGTTAATAAGCGTGACGTTGAAGATAAGCGTGCACATTTTAGAGCTATTAGTAATGAGCTTGAAGAACGAGGTAAAAAGTTAATCGACAAATTGAATAAATTGTAAAACAAAAGGCGCTAAATAAGCGCCTTTTTTTATTGAATACTGTCTACCGTTGTCTTTCTTTCTTGAATAAATTCTTCGAGTTGTACACCATATAATGACTTTGCAATATTCTCTGGAAGTGCATTATATATGGTATCTAAATATTTAATATTGGCATCAAAAACTTCTGCCAATGCAATATAGGGAGCTACTTCACTTTCCCTATTGTTCAAAGCATAATTTATAGCAAATAAATACTTTCGTTTTAATAACCCTTCTGCCTCTAAAGATTTTGCATTAATCAAGCTCGTATCACCGGTTTGTTGTGCCTCAAAACGTTCCTTAATTAATTCAAGATTTCTATTATTAAATTTAGACATCATGCTATTAAATTCTGCTAGTTTATTTTGTTGACTAGATCCAGTAATTTCGGGTTTTACTGTATAGGTTTTTAGAGTGGTGTTGATTTGAGTGATACCCTTATCTGCAAAAAACGCAATTCTTTCTTCTTCTTTGCTATTTTTGTCGAGCATGAGGTATAATACTTCAGGCTCAGCGAGTTCACTTTGTAGTACAAATGGAGCTTCGCCATTAACTTCAATAGAGTCAAGCATTACTAAGGTTGTATCACGCAATGCTTGTAAATAAACGGTTCCTTTTTTTAATCCTTTAATGTTTCCGGTCACGGTTAAATCAGCCTCTTTTGTACCACATGCCACTATGGTTAGCAACATTAATAAAATGACTATTGCATTTCTCATCTTAAATATTTTGCGCTAATATCTTATATTTTAATCGCTAAAAAAATTAAATTTTCAACTATTTAAATTACATCGTTGCGGCAACTCTCATAAGCTCTGCACATAGCATTGCACCGTAGGTTCCTACGACATAACCAAATACGGCTAACAATACTCCAACGGTTGCTAGAGATGGGTGAAAAGCCGCTGCCACCACTGGTGCTGAGGCTGCTCCACCTATATTGGCTTTACTTCCAACAGCCATAAAAAAGTAAGGTGCTCTTATTAATTTTGCAACTAAAATTAACAATGCTACATGTATGATCATCCAAACAATTCCTACGACTAAAAGTCCTGGATTTTCAGCAATTTTTGTGAGGTCCATTTTCATTCCTATTGAAACTACTAAAATCCAAATAAATACACTTCCAATTTTACTGGCACCTGCACCTTCATACTTTCTAAATCTTGTAAAAGATAATCCTATACCTAGTGCTGTGGCAATTGTAACCATCCAAAAGAATTGCGATCCAAATGACGATAATGCAGAACTTTTATCACCAACAGCTTCAAAATTACTACTTAAATATGCAGATATATTATTTGCTCCAAAATGGGCAATTCCAACAACTGTAAATGCAATACCAAGTATAATCATATGATCAGAAAGGCTTGGATTTCTTGTAATCTTGGCAGTGTATGAAGTAACTTTTTCTTTTAATTCTTCAATGGCTGAGGTATCTGCCTTCAACCAACGATCAATTTGTTTTGATTTACCAATACCTAAAATTAAGAAGGCCATCCATATTTCGGCAACTACAATATCTACAATTACCATACTTGCATAATTGGCAGTATTATATTCATAGATTTCTAGCATAGCTGCTTGATTGGCTCCGCCTCCAATCCAACTTCCAGCAACCGTTGATAGTCCCCTCCATACGGCATCTGGTCCAACGCCCCCAACTGTTTCGGGAGATACCATAGAAATTAATAAAATGGCAATTGGTCCACCAATAATTACACCCACTGTCCCTGTAAAAAATATGGCAAGGGCTTTCCAGCCTAAATTAAACATGGCCTTGAGGTCGATACTTAAAGTTAATAGTACTAGGGCTGCAGGGAGCATAAACCTACTCGCAACATAGTACACTTGAGAAGTGTGTTTTGTCACCTCTCCAGATTCTGAAACCGAGGTCCATTCTGGTGAAATCAACCCTACAGTAGTTAGTACACCTGGTAACATATATGCCATTAATAAGGCTGGGATATACTTATAGAATTTTTTCCAAAACGAATTTTCACTAGAGGAAGTATAAAATACAAATCCTAAGGTGAGCATTAATAAACCAAAAACAACGGTATCATTAGTAAATAAAGGGGAAGAGTCTTCTATTAATTGCGTGGTTTCTTGCATGAAATTTATTTTTAGTTTTTGAAAATACTAAAAATAAATAGTCTTGATAAATTCTTATTAAAAAAACCGATGCTTTAACAAATTATATATTTAACCAGTAGGTTAGCTTCACGTTAAATGAACGTACTCTTGGCGCAAATACGTTGTCTACAAAATAGTTGTCGTTGTAGACAACGAACAGGTCTGATAATGGTGCAAAACGCCACTGCAATCTGGTATTTACGCTAAAATTATCACGCTGAGTACTATATTGAATGAAAGTTGCCCAGAAAATCGATTTGTTGAAAGTAATGTCAAATCGCGGACCAATTAACCAAATACTCGCATCAGGATATTCGCCTGGTAAGTTAATGTTATCATAGTTTATTTGCGCGGTCATGGCAAAGTAAGGTTGTACACGCCAAGCGAATCTACCCTCTATTGAAAATTTATTACCGTTATAAAACTCTCCTATAGATGAACCAATGTTATATGAAAAATCTTTGCGCTGATCAGAGCCATAACTAATATCTAAACTTGTATAACGGTAATCACCTGCAGGTAGCGGTAAGCCACCATCAGTTCGAGTTGGATCAAATTCATCATACAAAAGTGTAAATCTGTTAGACACTTCTACCTCCATTTGTGAGGTATTGTTCATTTCTGCCCTCCAACCTGCTTGTAATACATAATCAGAGATTTCCATATTTAACTCAGGGCGCCAAGTATATATTGGTGTAATCGAGAATGCGTGCTGCTGAATTTTTCCTGATTTTGGCCAAAAAACGCGCTGTGCTCTCGAAAAAATCTTAAAAATATCTGTACGTCTTATAAAACCTAGGTCAGATCTATAATTATCACCTACATAAGTACTGCTTACTCTAAAATTCCAGTTCCTGCTATTGTATTCGGTGGCAGCTCCTGCAGAGAAGTCTTTAGTTTTAACTCCAGGAGAGAACGATTTATGCAAAAAGTATTTCCCAGTCCAAGTATTGTCAGCAGATGCCATTCTATAGTCAATTCCAAATACGCGATTATATTCATCTTCTGAGGATACAAAATCATAATCTTTAGTTGTCTGTTTATTGATAAACATAAAACTGATATTTGATCGACTAAATAATTTTTGTTGTGCGGTTAGCACCATATTATTGGTAGTTGGAACTTCGTCATCAATATTTTCAGCCGTTTGCATATTTAAAATACCTAAACGTAAATTGTTGGTGAGTTTACCACTTAATCGTACACCACCAATGATATCATTTTCTACGCTGTTACCTTCTACATCTGTTGCTATTCCTATACGTCGAGAAAAGAATGGGTTTGAATCACGGTTATTTCCAAAGTCATCAAAAAGATCACTATTCTCAATAAAAAACTGGCGCCTTTCTGGTAGTGAAACTTCGAATCTTGTTAAGTTGGTAACTTGCTGATCAACCTCGACTTGCGAAAAATCGGGATTCACTGTCATATCGAGATTCATGCTGTTACCAATAGTGATTTTAGCATCTGCACCATATTTGAAATCGCTCGGGGTGTCTCCAGTTTCATAATCTTTACCTACCAAACCATTCACGTAAGGTATTATAGAGATTGGAGATTTTGAGTTACCCAATGGTCTTTCAAAAATCATATCACCCATATATGCCAGACTAAAAATAAATTGATTTTGTGGAATGTTCATCCATGTATTTCGTTCATTATCTTTGGTGTCAAAATGGTAGCTATTAAAACGCCATTTGGTCTCTCCTTCACGATATTTAAAGGCCGATAAAGGTATCGCCATTTCTACGATATAGTAATTGTCATGTATTTTTGCTTCACACACCCATTTGGTATCCCACGCCATATTAAATCCTCTTAAGTCTGTTCCACCGCCAGATAGTAAGGCTTCACGTTTTACTCCATACGGATTTGTGCCAAAAAAGAAGGCATTGGTACCATCATTGAAGGTATCAAATAGCATTGTGATGTTATCATTTCCAGAGGCACGAAAATCACGACGAAGTGACGGGATAATAAAATCGTTGTTGGAGGAATACACCTTCATACCTACATATAGGTTTCTATCATCGAACATCATTTTTATTTCAGCCTGCTGTTTTGCCTGTTGGGTATCAGTAGGGAAGTGCTGCCAGAAATTTGTTGCTGGTTTTGCATCCGACCACGATTCTTCATCTAAAATGGCATCTACCATAATAGGTTCTGTAACGTATTTTACATAAACCGTTTTATTGGGAGTTGCCTGTGAAAAGCCTTTAATTACAACAAGAAAGAGGGCGATTTGTAGTAGTTTATTCAATGTGGTAGTGCTTAGAAAGCACCAAAAGTAATATGAAATTTATTTTTCAAGTAAAAACTGCCTGAATTTTAGCAATGTTTTAAGAGTTTTTTGGGTTTCTTTTGGCCTCTTTAAGAGATTTCATTAACATCCATTCAATTTGGCCGTTGGTACTTCTAAATTCATCGGCCGCCCATTTCTCTATGGCTTTTAGCATGTCTTCATTAATTCGCAATGCGAAAGCTTTCTTCTTTGCCATTTTATTAATGTGTTAGTTTAATAAATCTTATTCCTTTTGATGCCTTATAACTTGTTGCAACCACATTTGATATATAATCAACCTTATTATTAATAGTATATGTCATAACCTGTTCATTAGACTTGATAACGCTAATAATATATAAGGTTACAAAAACTGCTACTCTAATCATGATTGTTTATTTATTTTTCTGTGATACACTAAAACAAAAATTGGTAACAACACACTCGAACTGATTATAGCAGGAAGAAACCATGTGCCTAATGAAAAATTGCCTCCCTTTGCTTTGGCTATGATTGTATAACAGATTACTCCAAAAATTGCCAGCGTATATAAATTAACAATTCTTACAATTCTTGTGCTAAACCTATAATTCTTCAGCGCATTTTCTGGAGTAATATTGACCATATAATTGTGCATATGTGGGTAGCGATTAATGATAAACAATCCTATATACATCATAACTGCAATTCCAGGAATCCACCAAACCGTCATTCTATGGCCAAAATCATCGGCTTCACCCTTAGCATTAAAATGTGTTGGAATAGATTCTGGCAATGAGCTGTATTCATAAATTGTCATTCCAATAATTAGCAATAACAAGGTTATCGAAATAAGTTCTAAAACCACGTCGACAGTTTGAAAAGGTACTTTTAGTCTGGGCCTATTGCTCATGTTTAACGATTTTTGTCGCGCTCAAATACTATAAAGTAGGCACTTTGTGCTATATGATTAACCGTCCATCCTTCTCGGGCATGTTGGTTTAAGATTCCTTCCAATTTTTCGTTGCGTTTTGCAATTCCCAATTTTGGGCTTACAACTTTATATTCTTTCATAGCCACAGGTTATTATCGATTTTTTTCATTCTTAAGTACTACCAAAGCTATAACTATACCTATGATGGTACCTATTATTGAGCCATAAATAATACTCATGGGGATATTACCATTTACAGTCCCTATTGTGGTACCTATACTTGTTCCAAAGGCACTCCCTAGAGCAATACTTAAGACTTGTTTTTTATTCATTTTATTGGTTTAAGGTACCAGTGTTTAAAACGGGTGAAGCGTCTTTATCACCACATAGAATCACCATTAAGTTGCTCACCATGGCTGCTTTGCGTTCTTCATCCAGTTCTAACAGTTCTTTTTTATTCAATTCTTCTAAAGCCATTTCTACCATACTCACAGCACCTTCAACAATTTTATGTCTTGCAGCTACGATGGCAGTTGCTTGCTGACGCTTCAACATTGCATTAGCAATTTCTTGCGCATAGGCTAAATAACCAATTCGTGCTTCAAGTACCTCGATTCCAGCGATTGACAATCGCTCCTCTATTTCTTTTTCTAGGGTTTCACTAACTTCATTTACGCTTGAACGTAAGGTAATATCCTCTTCGTGACCATCGTCGGCAAAGTTGTCATATGGATACATACTTGCTAATTTTCTCACGGCTGCATCAGTTTGAACGCGCACAAAGTTTTCATAATTATCTACGTCAAATGCTGCTTTATAGGTATCATATACCCGCCAAACTAGAATGGTACTTATCATAATTGGATTACCAAGTTTGTCATTTACCTTTAAGCGCTCACTATCAAAATTACTTGCTCTAAGAGAAATTTTCTTTTTAGTGTAAAAAGGATTTACCCAATAAAAGCCGTTTTGTTTTACAGATCCAACATATTTACCAAATAGTAATAATACTCTTGAATTATTTGGTTGTACCATTATAAAACCAATTGCTGTTAAAATTGCCAGGAAAATTGTTATCGCATAAAGCGGATTCCCAGTACTAATAATCATGTAAATACTTCCAAAGAATAACACTAGGAAAACAACCAACATTAAATAACCATTTGCAGGAACAATAATTCTTTCTTCTTTCATAATATATTAAATTAAGTGATATCAAAATGATATCATAAAGATATGAAAATAAAATTATATTTCAAAATTGAACCTTCAATTTAGGTTTTGGCATAGTAGTTGCTTTGTGTATAATGTAATTATTTACACATATACTTTCGAGTAGTGATAATTATATTTTTGGTTGGTTAGTAGTGAAAGCCTCGTTCGTACTTAGAACGAGGCTTTCTCTTATCTAGATGATAATTACACAATGCATTTCATCGATAGTAATGCATATTTAATCGATAAATGTTAAAAAAAAGTGCATTTCATCGAATAAATAGTGTTTTTAAACGATGAATTAAATAATGATTTTATATTTGACATGTACTAAAATTTAGTTTTTAGTTCAATGGATTAATTAATTAATATTTGCATTATGTTGTTGATCTGGAGACCCCAAATCATACCTCATAATAAAAAAA
>CAZAPO010000079.1:0-25813 GCA_964487005.1 uncultured Flavobacteriaceae bacterium | reverse complement strand
TGTATTTCTTCAATATTTAGTTTTTTACTTTTTGCAATCATGATCTTTTCATGATAGGTTTGTTTTGTATTCTCGCCGTCTGCCAGTAGCTCTTCATAAATCTTTTCTCCTGGTCTAAGACCAATTATTTTTATATCTATGTCATCTGGGTATTTTAATCCAGAAAGCTTTATCATATTTATTGCTAGGTCAAATATTTTAACAGATTGGCCCATATCAAATACAAATATTTCTCCACCATTACCCATTGCAGCAGCTTCAAGTACCAGTGCACATGCTTCTGGAATGGTCATAAAGTATCTTGTAATGTCTCTATGTGTAACCGTAAGTGGACCACCATTTTCAATTTGTTTTTTAAACAATGGAATCACAGAACCATTTGAGCCTAGAACATTTCCAAATCGCGTGGTAATAAACTTTGTTTTTCCTTTACCTTTTAAGCATCCAATATACATTTCTGCAACCCGCTTCGTAGCACCCATTACATTGGTAGGATTAACGGCTTTATCTGTAGAAATCATTACAAACTTGTTCACTCCATGTTTAACGGCTAACTCGGCAATATTGATGGTGCCACCAACATTTACGCGAACCGCCTCATGTGGATTATTTTCCATTAGCGGTACGTGCTTGTAGGCAGCTGCATGAAAAATGATATCAGGCTTATATTTCATCAAGATGGAGTCTAGTCGCACGGCATTGCCAACATCAGCAACGATTGCCTCAAACTTCTTAATCTTATTTTGAACAAATTCTTGCTGGATGTTATATAAATCAGACTCTGCCACATCAACCAGAATTAGTTTTTTAAAGTTGAAATTACACAGGTTTCTTGCTATTTCACTTCCAATTGACCCCGCAGCACCTGTAACTAAAATCACTTTGCTCTCGTATTCGTCAACGAGCACTGGATTCTCAAAACTAATAGGTTCTCTACCTAATAAATCTTCAATCTTAACGTCTTTAATCTGAGATGCTTGAAGATCACCATCAATCCATTGCTGAACCGGTGGAACTATTTTTACTTTGACAGATTTTTCCAGAAAAGTGCTTGAGATTTCTAACAGTCGATGATAACTAATGCTTTGAATAGAGATAATGATTTCATCGATACTATGTTTAATAATAAAATCATTATCGATCTTATCAATATGATAAACATTAAGCAGATTTATCTTTTTCCCAATTTTGCGTTCATCATCATCAATAAAGCCAATTACATCAATATTTGTTTTCGTATCATTGGCGATAACATCATAGGTGATATTTCCAGAGTTACCAGCTCCATAAATAAGGACATTTGTTTTTGGTTTAAACCCTGATACAATTGCTTTATAACTTGCTTTAATAAAGAACTTACTCCCAATTAAAAATAAAATATTAAGAAGTAAATGAATGTAAATAATCGACCCAGATATATCGCAGGATATAAAAAAGTTAAATCGTCTTGTTAAGAAGGTTTCAATTAAAAGTACTGTGGCTAAGATATTTACACCAATAATTATATTGATTACGTCTTTTATTCCCACAAACCTCACAACACCTTTATGAGTACCCATTCCCATAAAACATATTGCAGCAGATATTGCAACAAATGGAATTTCTTTCAAGAATTTGATAAAATCAAAATCTAATCTAAAATTAAATCGAATAAGATAGGCGAGGAAAAATGTAAATAAAACGATACAAACATCAAATAGTAGTACCAACCACTTTGAGGCATAACGTTGCGATATATTGTATAATCCGTCCTTAAACATTTTAATAGGCGCTACTTTCTAAAATTATGAGTAAAACCATCTATATTTCACCCAAAAACTTGATTAGCTATGAAATCAATTCAAAGTTTAATAAAATTAGCGTGTAAAGCAAACTTTATTAATTTAGGGAAAATGTAGTTAAGGTAGTTAATTTTTCTAGCCTGAAGCTATTAATCAGATTATATTAAGGCAACTTAACAATCCTATAACTTAATTACAGTAAATATCCTTGTTTGACAGCTAATCATCAAATAAATACGACCAATAACATATTTAACCGATTTGTTTTAATTGAATCACCTAAAAAGTAAAATCCCTTAAATAAAGAAGTAGAAAATAAATGTGGCCTACCCGAAAAAATTTGTGAGAACCTCTGAAATTCTTGCCAATTCGCTATCTGTTAAGTTAGACCCACTCGGCAAACATAACCCACGATTAAAAAGACCTTCTGATATTCCATTCAAGTAGCTAGGTGCATCCTTAAAAATGGGTTGCATGTGCATTGGTTTCCATAAAGGCCTCGTCTCAATATTCTCTGCCTCAAAGGCTAACCTCAGGTCTTCTCTCATTTGCTGTGATTTCAATAAAATGGTAGATAACCAACGGTTTGAAAAATAACCTTCTGGTTCTTTTAAGGTAGTCACCAAATCTATATTTGCGAAGAAATCTTCATAAAATTTAAAGCGATCACGCCTTAAAGCTACGTGATTATCTAAAGCTTTCATTTGTCCGCGACCAATACCCGCAACAATATTAGACATTCTATAATTGTAACCAATACTAGAATGATGATATTCAACCGCTTTATCTCTTGCCTGAGTTGATAAAAATATGGCCTTTTCTTTAGCCTCTTTATCTCTTGTAATTATGGCGCCACCGCCCGAAGTGGTTATTATTTTATTTCCATTGAAGGAGAGGATTGAAATAGCACCAAAAGTTCCACATTTTTTATCCTTGTACGTACTGCCCAGGGCCTCTGCGCTATCTTCTAGCACAGGAATATTATATTTTTGAGCAACTGCATTGATTGCATCAACCTTATATGGCATACCATATAAATGCACCGCTATTATGGCTTTTGGTTTTTTTCCTTTACTAATTCTATGATTAATAGCTACTTCGAGTTGATCTGGACAAATATTCCAGGTGTCTCTTTCGCTATCCACAAAAATTGGTGTTGCACCTTGATAAATTATTGGGTTAGCCGAGGCCGAAAAGGTCTTACTCTGACAAATAACTTCATCACCTCGTGTTACACCCAATAAAATTAATCCTAAGTGTATCGCAGCTGTTCCAGAGCTTAATGCTGCAACGTGTATATCGTCGTTAAGATAGTTTTTGATATCACTTTCAAAACCACTAACATTAGGCCCTAATGGGGCTATCCAGTTGGTCTCAAAAGCCTCATCAATAAACTGACGTTCATGACCACTCATATGTGGTGAAGACATCCATATTTTTGGCTTCATATTTGACAAAATAGGTAAGTAAAAATGCAGCTTTAATTTTTAAACAGCAAAATATTAGGACGAAAAACAAAATTAGACGAGCAAGGATTCCCTTAAAACGTATTACAATAATTTATTGGCAAGTGATGTCATTGTCACCGATGAAAACCCATGTAAATTGTTAAGTTCTTTATACGTATTGAAAATCTTTTCAAGGTTTTCAAAATTCTTATCCATATGTGATCCAAAATTATGAGGATGCCACCACAAATGAAATAATTTATTTTGTTGGGCAGCTTTTTTCATGCCCTTTGTAATTCTTTTAATTTTCAAGGACTCAAACATACTTAATTTACTATTATAGGGCCTTAAAAACCTGCTTGAAGGTAAATTGATAATAGTTGCTCCTTTATTTAGTTCTGTTAAGTCGTATATGTTGTTTCCTGTGATATTAATATAGCTGTCTAACATTCTTGGTCCTCGCACTGCTAACCAATTGTAATAAGGCTTTTTTGGATCAATTCTATAAATATATGCTTTCTCTGTTCCACGATAACTTGTTATGCCAGCATCTTTACAGACTTTCAAGGCCTCGTCATTAACCATGTTTCTTGGAAATACGATACTTTTTATTGGTGTACCAAAATGTTCGCCTATGTTTTTGGCTGCAGCAATATCACTATTGAATTGAGAGGTACTTTGTCCTGCTTCATTGCAATAATAATGGCTAAAGGTATGTGTGCTAATTTCGTGATGACCATCTCGCTTTATTTTTTCTAAAATGCTGTACCCAAAGTGATAAGGATCATCAATTTCGTTTGTTCCAATATTATTTAATAAAGGGTAGGGGTTTAAAGCCTCCTTTGTGTAGGTTGGTTTAATTTTAGGTGTGAATGCGAGTAATTCCTTTTTGTCTTTGGCAAATAAAAACCCTACTGTTGCGAACGTAATTTTTACGTCATAAAGAGCACTTAATTCTAAGAGACCATCAATAACTTTACCTACGTTAGCTAAGTTCTCTTGATATTGATCTACAGACATAAGGTCAAACAAACCCCAATGTAACTCAAAATCTAATGATATTACAAAGTGCCCGTTTTTCATTATTAATTGGCTCTGTACAAAGGAAAGAATTCAGAATCTGTATTTGATGATTTCTCGCAAAGAGCTGCGTAAGTTTTTTCATCAACTATGTGTTTCCAAACTTTAAAGGTTCGGTAATCTTTTGAAAAGGACGATTTAAATTCAAATAATGAATCTTCTTTACTGCCAAACCCTCCACCTAAATTGAAATATTTAAAATTTCTATTCGTAGCTTCGATTCTCATCTCATCCAAAAACAACTTTGAAGGTTTTAACCTCAAATAATCGGTTCTTGTACCTGATAAATGAAATTGCACAAACCCCTTTGTAAATACAAACATAGACCCAGCAATAGCTCTGCCTGTTTCAATATCTTCAACAAGCAAAATTTCTGTAGTAAAATCTTTTTGTTGCATAAAATCTAAGAAGTAATCTACACTAAAGAAGTAGCGCTCATCTGCATTAAGGCGCTTCATGTTCTCAGTATAAATATCAATAAACTCAAGAATATCTTTCTTAGTTTCGGCATTTCTAATGGTACAAGTTCTTCTTAACTTGTTTACCTGATTTTTTAAGGATTTTTGGTAGGCTCTTCTTGACTCCTCCTGAGGTAGGGTAACATCAATATTTACAACTTTTCCCAAAGATTCAATACTCCCCAAATCGGTAATTATGTTTTCTTGGTTTATATATGGATGTAGTCTTGAAAAAACAGATACAATGCCCTTATCTTTTAAAAATTCTTGAAGCTCTTTGGTATATTCGTCTGGATGAAATGTCCCGTTAAGTTTAGAAATTGGACCTCCATAACCATACACCGAAGATAGGTCGTAAAGGTTGGTGCCAGGGATTTCTCTTAATAAAAATGGAAATGCAATAAGATTCTTACCCTTTTCATAAACAATTAGAATTGGTTTTTCGGATATGGGATTACTCGAGATTTTATGATAATCAAATGTATGATAGAAATCAAATGTATCTACCTGATTGAGAACAATATTCCAGTCTTGTTTTGAAGTAATTTCTCGAATCATACATTAATGGATTAATTAGAACAATGATACGTTCTTTTGAAGTTAATCATTAATTTATTCGACCAAGTAACAATATTTTCTGTGTGATTGTTTTTATCATGCTATTAAAAGGCCTAATTAGTCAACATCTGCTCCTCCAAAGGCGGTCATATTGCCATCATTGGCATCATTAACGTCTTTCTTTTGAATAACTTTTAAAACGGTAAGCCAAATTATTTTTAGATCAACAAGGAAAGATACGTTATTTACATACCAGATATCATAGTTAAACTTTTGTTCCCAAGTGATGGTATTTCTACCATTTACTTGTGCCCAACCTGTAATACCACCAACAACGTTATGTCTTTTAGCTTGTGTCTCATTATAATGTGGAAGGTATTCCATGTGCAAAGGACGCGGACCCACTATACTCATGTCACCCTTTAATACATTGATTAATTGTGGAATTTCATCTAACGACAGCTTTCTTACAAAATCACCAAGTTTTGTAACCCTTTCTTGAAATGGAAGCAAACGCCCATTTTCATCTTTTTCATCAGTCATCGTCTTAAATTTGATGATTTTAAATGGTTTGCCAAATTTGCCTGCACGAGTTTGTAAGAAAAAAGGCTTGCCTTTATTTGAAATACTAAGTTAAACAATTAAAAAAAGTAATAAGGGTGATAAAACTATTAACCCCAAAAGGGATGAAAAGAAATCTAATAAGGGCTTGATTAGTTTTGAATACATTTTAGTTCAAAGTTAAACTTTTATATTCATTTAATAATGCTTCCCATACAACTTCACGTTTATAATTATTAGTAATTACTTCACGTGCCTTTTTTATCATTCCTTCTTTTAGGTGAGCATCATGAATGAGCTGTTGCATTGCCAAAAATAGTTGATCTTCATCTTTTGGAGGAACAATCAACCCATTTTTTTTATTGGTGATAATTTCATTGCATCCATTGATATCTGTCACAATGCTAGGTAAATTTAAAGCTCCAGCTTGCATGACAACATTTGGAAAACCTTCTCGATAGCTAGGAAATACAAGCACATCTGAGATTAAAAAATACGGTCTAACATCGTTTTGCCAGCCTACATGTACAATGTTCTTATTGTTTGTAATTGCCTCCATTGTAATATCTTGCAATGGGTCAAGTTCATGTTCAAATGTACCAACTAATAAAAGCTTTACATTAGTATGATCAAGTCGTTTAAATGCTGAAATTAGTTCATTTATGCCCTTATCTGTAACTAAGCGCCCAACAAAAACAAATACAAAATCGTTATCACCAATTTCTAAACTATTTCTAAGTTCACTAAGTTTGGTAGTCTTTATGTTGTTTGATGAAAAGTAGTCAGTATCGATTCCGTTTGAACTACCATTAGCAATGACCTTGAGTTTCGACTCTTTTGTGTAACCATTTTCGATGATGATTTTTTTTAAGCCAAAAGAATTTGGATAAATCTTCGTAGCACACAAGTAGGTGATTTTTTCAACAAAATCAAGGAGTATTCTTTTTGCTCCTCGGGCTTCAAGCAAGGGAAGCCCTGCTATGGTATGTAATCTATGCGGAATACCTGCAAGTTTTGAAGCTATCATTCCAATAGTTCCAGCTTTTGGAGTATGGGAATGTACAATTAGCGGATTCTCTTTTTTTAAGACCCTGTATACTTTAAATAGAGCGATTAGATCTTTTATTGGACTAATTCTTCTGGTTAACTCTATTTCAATCACTCTAACTCCCTCATCATTAATGACATCATTAACTGCTTTGCCTGGACTTGTAATCCCAACCACTTCATAATGTGAGCTCATAAACTTTAATTGCCCTTTTAACAGGGTTTTCAAAGAAATAGGAACTGTAGTAATACGCACAATTTTTTGCATGTGGTTTAAATAATTGAATAGGTATTTAAGTACCACTTCTGGAAACAGTAGTACGTCCAAACTCTTAAACTATTGTCTTCTTTCCCCGACAGATGTTTTTTAACCAACGGAATGATCATATCTGGATTAAAAATGCCTTGAGAATTCACAAATTTTAAATCTATATAGTGCTCTAATTCTTCTTTAAGAATCGACCTTAACCAATCTCCAACGGGTACTCCAAAACCTTGTTTCGATTTCTCTAAGAACCCATCTGGGAATTGATCGGCAAAAGCTTGTTTTAAGATATGCTTCTTACTCCAACCATTTAGCAAGTATGTTTCAGGTAAGCTATTCGTATACTCCCAAAGTTTTTTGTTTAAAAATGGGGCGCGACATTCGAGCGAATTAAGCATGCTTGTTCGATCCACTTTTACCAACATATCTCCTTCCAGACTTACATGTCTGTCTATTTCGCGGAAATCTGTAATAGATTTCGGATTCTTTATATGACTAGCTTCTTTGAATGAGTTAAATATGTTGCTTGAGTGCATTTCGGGTAATAAAAGGTCTTTTTTCTCATCCTCGGTAAATGCCAGTGAGATGATATTCCAATAGAAATCACCGCTATAATCAATGGCCTTTAGAAGCCTTCTTGCCTTAAATCTTTTACCTCTATTATCGTCACTTGTCTTTAATAAGGGAGAAGCTAAATTGCTGACCGCTGAATGTAGAAATTTTGGCACGATAGAAGTATATTTTCTATTTAGCTTACCCATATAATGTTTATTGTAACCAGCAAACACTTCATCTCCACCATCACCAGTGAGTGCAACCTTTACAAATTCTCTAGTTTTCTTTGAAACCAAATAGGTAGGTAACGCTGATGAATCAGCAAATGGTTCATCAAAATTTAAAAGAATTTCATCGACGTTTTGTTCAAGGTCTTTCTCATTGATAATAAACTCATGGTGGTTACTTTTGATGAGATCAGCAACAATTCTAGATTTATCAGTTTCGTCATAGGTTTCTTTTTCAAACCCAATAGAAAAGGTGTCAATTTTGTTGCTGTTAGCTTGTGATAAGCAAAGTGAAACAATTGATGAATCTACACCTCCCGATAAAAATGTTCCAAGTGGGACATCAGCTATTGAGCGACTTTCAACACTTTCTCGAACTAATTTATTTACCTGCTTTTTTGCGTCCTCAAATGAAATTCCACTATTGTCCTCTTGAGCAAGTTCACTTATTTTATGTATCGCATAACTTTGAGTCGCTAGATCAAATTCTATATAGTGATTTGCCTCTAACTTAAAAATGTTATCGTAAATGGTATACGGTGCTGGAATATAGGTTAATCTAAAGTATAGGTTCAGCCCATTATGCGAAATCTTAGGTTTAATATCTAATAACTTTACCAAAGACTTTAGCTCAGAGGCATAAATAAATTTCTGTTCATCATGAAAGTAGTAAAGTGGTTTCTCTCCAAAAAAATCTCTCGTGATTATAAGTTTGTTCTTGATTTTATCGTGAAGGCTAAAAGCAAACATTCCATCTAGCTTTTTAAAGCTTTTGACGCCCTCCAATTCGTAAAGTTTTAAAATTACTTCTGTATCACTAGTTGTAACGAATTCAACGCCTTTTTTTTCGAGATCCTTTTTTAGTTTTCGATAGTTATATATTTCACCATTAAAAACTATAGATATTTCGTCATTTTGGGTGTGCATTGGTTGCTTACCAGTTGTAAGATCAATTATTGACAATCGTCGCATTGCCATTCCAACAGCACCCAATTCAGAGCAATACGTATAGATGCCATCTTCATCTGGTCCACGATGAAAAATGAGATCATTCATTGTTGCTAATTGATGCTCTAATTTACCTTTATCTAGTAATGAAGAATGAATAACTCCATTTATTCCACACATATGAGGTCTCTTTTTATTAAAATTACTAATTCGCTATTAATCAGTACTTAATAAATTGCTTTTTCGAAGTTTTTCTTCATGTAAATAAACAACAAATAATAACGCAATCCAATAAATTGGAATTCGCATTGTCATGTGTACTCCTCCAAAAAATGCTAATACAAACAAAACTGCTAAAACTTCTTTGGTCATGCCTTTAAAAAATACTAGAAAAGCTCCTAAATAGATTAAAAGCCCAACCAAACCGTAACAAAACAAAATATTGGGTAGGTTTGAATGTAACTCTAGGTTTTCATTAAAACGCCAAAAAGCTCCTTCGCCGGCTCCTAGAACGAGGTATTGTGGATATTCCACAATTCTACCATATCCACGACCACCAAAACTCTGATTACTTGAAAGGCTGTTAGTTGTGAAACGTTCCATATTATACTCAAGAGCTGCCACATTTTTTAAATCAATATCAAAGTTGTAATTAATAAATATAAAGGCAATGACACTTACAATACTAAATACAATAAAATGCCTTCGAGATTTGATAATAAAGAATAGCCAAAAAACAATACATCCTAAAAGGGCTGCCCTAGAAGCTGAGATGATAATAAATACGCTAGTTAATACTAATGGAATGAATAATTGTAAAAATGATAGTTTGATAAATCTGGTAAGCGTATAAATAATTACCAATAAACATACTCCCCATAACGCTAACTGGTTAGGGTTATTAAAAAACATTTGAGTTCTAACACCTTGTGATTGTAAAAACGGCCAGCAAACAAACTGAATTATTACCGATATGGCCAAGGCTCTATAGGTAAATAACAAAAACGTTTTATCGTTTAACCTATTAAAAACAAAAAGCATTAGAAAAAAACTATAAAGATAGAACACGCTATTTTTAATAATTTTTATTTCTCCTATTATGAGTAACCAAATAGTATTAACAATTATCGTATAAACAACAAAAAGAAATAAGTTTTTGGTAAATCGGTTAGCGCTTATCGATGTAATTATTTCTCTAATATTTATGGCAACCAAAAACGCACCAAAAATGTCGGCGATTTGAGGATTTCCTTCCGAAAACACATAGAAAGGAAAAACCAGTAGGTAAATGGCCCATATGTATAGGCTAAACTTCATCTAGTAATTTCTTTCTATTTTCTCTGCGGAAATATACCGTAGACATTATTGCTTTAAACAATAAGGCCGTAACAATGGTAATTGCACCTCCTATGTAATTAAACATTGGTATCAATACTAAACCACATAATAGTCCCGTAACAGAACCAATAACAATAATATTTGAAAAAAGCTTATCTTTTTTAAGAATCATTAATCCATTGATTCCAAAAGCAGATATGATTGCGACTAAAAGGGGAGAAGGACTTAAAAACTTAACTACCTTCACTATTTCCATAGTTTCACTATCAATACCAAGCCATAATCCAATTAAAAATTCTGAAAGGAAGAACATTGCCAGTGATAACAATATTCCAAAGCTAACAAACAGCTTTCTCATTTGAACAAGCATATTTTTATTTCTATTTAGAAATGGGTATAATACACTTGTTAGAATCGTATTCACCACTCCAAAAGCTCCAGATATTTTAGAGGCAATTTCCATAATACCTACAAAACTAGGAATTCCAAATACTCCAACTAAAAATATCGAAGTATTGTGATAGATAGTCGGTGAAATCATTGTTAAGAAGGAACTCCAACTATCAATTAGCGTTTTTTTAACCTCAGAAAACTTCGCGAATTTGTAAATAATTCCAAATTGCCGAACAACTATTATTTGTGATATAATACCTGCAATAAGAAATCCAATAGAATGATACAGTGAAATATAAATATAATCTGCCTCGCTTTTAATTAGTAAGAAACAAAAAATAGCGAAAGACGATTTAGAAATAACATTGACAATGGTAATAAAACGCATTTTCTCCATGCCAAGAAAAAACCAGTATGGAAACAGTAGTTCGCCAAAAAGCAGTATACAGAAGTATAGGTAAATAATAGAATGCTTACCAATTTTTGGAACCGCCAAAATCAATATGGCTAGAATAAATAATGTTATCAAAAAAAGATAAACCTGTGCGGTTAAAACATTATTATAAACTGTTTTCAATTTTTCTTTATCGTCTCTCATCAGCGCTACATCTCTACCAGCAGACAATTCAAATCCAAATTGAATAATATTTTGCAAATAAAAAATTAATGCAAAGGCAAAAGCATAAACACCATATTTGTCTAAAGAAACGACGCCTATTAAATAGGGTATTACAATTAACGGAATTACTGCATCTACGGCTTTAAATAAAAAGTACGAGATGAAGTTTTCAATTAAAGAAAAATGCTTTTTTAAGTTCAATTTAGTATTCTTTTGGGAAGATAAAATAACGCATTTTTCAGCGTAAAAAAGAAATGTTTATAAATTTTCTTAATTTGGAAAATCCAAAACAGGACTTTTGTCGTAGTTATACTTAAATAGCTTTCGAGGAAAACATCGACAAATTGTACTGTTATATCTACTAACTGACATTTTTAGACAGAAAAGAACTACGAATAAGGTGTCGTTTATCGATTAACTCAAAGATGATGATTTCACGAGCGCAAATTTGTTTAAGTTTATCTCGCAAGCACCCAAATCGTTAAACTATGAAATTGATTAGTACTACTAAGCATGCCGTATTTTTTGTTTTATTAATTTGTTTTTTCACAAATTCTACTCACGGTCAAGACTATAACCTTATTACAGATTTAAATGAATATTGGCCGATACAGGAAGTTCCAAAGCCAGGTTATCTACAATCAACTACTGATCCAGTATTTGGAACCAAGATTACTAGAATTACAGGTGATGTTGGAGCACCAATTCAAAATGTAGATGGAGAAGTATGGCGTAATGTTGCCAGACATGGATATTCAACACGTCAACCTTGGAACGCAGATGAATCTGTTATTTACTTAGATAGACACAAAACAGAAGGAGGAAGTTGGGGAGCAAGTTTGTTTCTTGATGGACAAACCTATGAAGTAATTCGTGAGGCCAATGTTCCAGGTGCAAATGAAACAAGATGGCACCCTACAGATCCAGATATTATGCTATTACTAAGAAATGATGGAGTTTACGCTTGGAGTTATTCAACTGGAAATACCACGCAATTAATATCGTTAAGTGGCTATTCTGGATTATCAACAGGACATACAGGTAATTACACATCTGATGGAACTAAAATTGGTGTATTTGCAACCCGAAACGCTGATGGTAGACAAGTTGTGTTTGCATTAGATTTTGCAAATAATATAAAACATCCAGATATTGATTTTGGTGGAATTAACATTGACTGGTTATCAATTTCTCCTTTAGGAAATTATATCATGGTAAATGGAAATTATGGAAACGGCGGTGATAGAACCAAGATTTGGGACTTAGATGGTAACCAAGTTGGCCCATATTGGAGCGAATATGGACGACCAAGTCATTTTGATCTTGCCGTTGACCAAGAAGGTTATGAAGTAGCCGTGGGTGTATCAAAATCAAACCCAGATGACGGTAGAGTGATTAAAAGACGATTAATTGACGGACAAGTAACTGTATTAACACAAGGAGGTTATGCATCTCACGCGTCTGCGAGATCAATTAATAGACCAGGATGGGTGTTTACAATCACCTCTGATTCACAATATTGGGGACCATATTATAATGAAATATTGGCGGTAAAACTCGATGGAAGCCGAGTAGAACGAATTTGCCATGCAAGAAATCTTATGGATACATACGAGAATCAAGCACAAGTTTGTCCGTCTCCTTCGGGTAGTAGAGTTTTCTTTGCTTCAGAATGGCGTACCAATAATTACCCAATACATTCTTGGGTCGTTGACTTTAGAGATATGAATGGGAATCAAAATGGATCGGTGAGTGCGGGTGATGACCAAAGCATATGTTCTGGAGATAGCGCAACATTAAGAGCTTCTGGAGCCCAAAGTTATTCATGGAGTACAGGAGAAACAACACAAAGTATAACAGTATCCCCAAATACTACAACAACCTATACCGTAACTGGAACCGACGCTGAAGGGAATACCACTTCAGATACGGTAACAGTAACAGTAAATGACATACCAGTTGCAAATGCAGGTGAAGACACTGAAGTTTGCGATGGAAATGAAATTACATTAACTGCCTCTGGCGGAACAACCTACTTATGGAGTAATGGTGAAACCACTCAATCTATTACGGTGAGTCCATCCACCACAACTATTTACTCTGTAATTGCAACATCGAATGGCTGTTCCAGTACCGACGAGGTCACTGTTACAGTCTTACCCAGGCAAACGATAAACGCAGGTAATGACGTGGACATCTATTTTGGCGAAAGCACAACCCTCAGTGTAACGGGAGTAGGGGATATATTGTGGAGTACTGGAGAAACTACGGCTAGTATTACGGTTTCACCAACCAATGATACTACCTATACGGTTGAAGTTACCCAAGCTAATGGATGTACAGCAACAGACGAAGTAACGGTAACTGTAATAGGAGCTGTTAATGCCAATGCTGGACCAGATGTAGCTATCTGTGAAGGAGAATCAACAATTCTTACAGCCTCAGGAGGAGATACCTATTTATGGAGCACTGGTGAAACAAGTCAAAGTATTACGGTTAACCCGAATGATACAACCACGTATACAGTTATTGTTTCAACTTCTTACACATCAGATACTGCCGATGTAACTGTTACTGTAAATGATATCCCAGAAGTAGATGCAGGTGAAGATCAAGACATTAGTTATGGAGAGTATATTACCTTATCTGCAACGGGCGCAGATACTTATTTATGGAGTAATGGAGCAACGCAACCTAATATTGCTGTAAGTCCGCAGGAAACAACCACCTATTATGTAACAGGTTTCACTAACAATTGCTCTAATGTAGATGATGTAACAGTGAATGTTTCTAATGCAGTAAATGCAAATGCAGGAAAGGACCAGATAATATGTTTGGGTGAATCTATAACCCTAACCGCTACCGGTGGTGAAGATTATTTATGGAGTACTGGAGAAACCACGCAGTCTATAGAAGTAGTCCCAACGCAAACCACAACCTATACAGTAACTGTAAGCAATCAATTTGGGTCAGATACAGATGAAGTAATCGTCTCTGTTGAAGATTGTGGAGAACCTGAGGAAGTTGATTCACAATTTAGATATGATGTGTATCCTAATCCTGTTACAAATGGACAATTAAACATTATTTTGGGTGGATTAGTGGATGGAGCTAGCCTTTACATTCATGATAGTATTGGAAAAGTTATCTATTTTGAAGAATTAGATGCCAATAGTGGTTTAATGTTCCAGAAAGAAATTATTACCACTGGATTTACTAGTGGTCTGTATTTTGTAACCTTAGAGAATAATTCTGATACACCCCTAACTAAAAAGGTAGTAATTAGATAACGAAAAATATTTTGAATTAATTGAATTCAACTTGCTTGATAGTTGCTATGCTATCGCAGTTTTCAATAGTTAGAGCGATCTCTTTTGAGTTTATTTTATCTTCAATTATATAAAATTTACACGAATCGAGTTTGGTGTTACTTTTTGAAAAGTTGACGTTCCCCTTTCTTAAAATTGTATTGATTGAAGCTGTATCAATAGTCTGGTCTTCAATTTGATCTATAACAGTTTTTGAATAAAGTAATTCTTTCGTACTAATATTCTTTAAAACTCTAGCATTAGGACCATAGCTACAGGAAGTTTTTTTTCCGCTTAAAAAGAATGCCAAAATAATTAATCCAATGGAAAAACCACCTAAGTAGTATCCAAGACGTTGAATAAGCTTCATATGTTTTTTAGAAGATTAAAAGGTTTGCGTCACTATATTTTAAATCAAACCAATCTGCAACAGACTTATTGGTTAGAATTCCGTGGTAAAAATACAAACCATTCCTTAAACCACGATCAAAACGTAACGAACTTTCTAAACCTCCATCTTCAGCAATTTTCAGAAGGTAAGGAGTGAAAATATTACTAATAGAAACAGATGCCGAACGTGAATATCTTGCAGGTATATTAGGAACACAATAATGAATTACGCCATGCTTAGTGAAGGTTGGATGATCATGTGTAGTGACTTCGCTAGTTTCAAAACAACCGCCCATGTCAATACTTACATCAATGACTACCGCACCAGTTTTCATGTTTTCAACCATTTCTTCACTCACCAAAACAGGTGCCCTGTTTTTTCCCCTCACAGCACCAATGGCCACATCGCATCTTTTTAGAGCTTTTAATAAGTTTTTTGGTTGCATTGTAGAAGTATATAGTGTTCTACCCAAATTGGTTTGTAAAGAACGTAGCTTGGATATCGAATTATCAAACACTTTTACGTTCGCACCTAATCCCATAGCAGACCTTGCTGCAAATTCACCTACGGTTCCAGCACCTACAATTACCACTTCTATTGGCGGAACACCACTTATGTTACCAAACATCAATCCATTACCTATATTGACATTTGAAAGTAACTCTGAGGCAATTAGGACTGAAGCCGTACCAGCAATTTCACTTAACTGTCTAACTGCTGGATAAATTCCGTCTTCGTCTCTAATAAATTCAAAACCAATAGCCGTAATTCGTTTAGCGGCCAATGCTTCAAAATATGCTTTTGTTTGTGTCTTTAGTTGAAGCGCAGAAATTAATATAGTTTGAGGGTTAATAAGTTTAATTTCGTCAAGAGATGGAGGTTCAACCTTCAATAACATGGGGCATGAGAATACCTTAGCAGTATCCTTTGTAACTTCAGCACCAGCTTCGCTATAATCTTTATCCTTAAAATTTGCACTCTCGCCGGCACCAGATTCTAAAAGAACTCTGTGGCCGTTACTCACGAGCGCCGAAACAGCATCAGGAGTTAGACAAACTCTTCGCTCTTGAAACGAAGTTTCTTTTGGAATACCAATAAAAAGTTCGCCTTTTCTTTTTAAAACCTCTAATGTTTCTTCTTGAGGTAAGAGCTGTTCTTTAGTAAACGGTGAGAGTTTTTTGCTCATAGTTAGGTTTTATATAACCAAATTACAAATTAATACTTATTTAGTAAAATTAGGATATAATTAATAAAGTAGATCTAGTTAAGAAATAATGTGTTCTTAACCTTACTTCATTGTGAATGGTAAATAAATAAACTTGAACTTAGACATTTGTAGATTCAAATTTAGTTGAATAATAAGAGTGAATTCAACAGCAAAAGCCTATTAAATTAAGAATACTGTTGAGTTAGTTGCATTACAAAGAAGGGTACATTTCTAATCTAGAAGTAATCAGAAAACTTACCCCAAAATCCTTTACCACCAACTTTAAATTCTTCTTCTAATTCTTCTAAAGTCTTATCGGCATCATTTATTCTGTTAAACATACGTGCTCTAACCAAATAAATTGAAGGTATAATAATGGCCATTATTGGGAAAAAATATAAAAATGAGAATCCGTCAATTAGTTGAGTTTCATCAGATAAGAAACTGGATAATTGAAATGTATACATAGCAATTGGCACCAATATAGCGTGATACCACCAATGCCTACAAGTAAAGAACCATAAGAACAGTAGGAGTAGAGGAATGGCTTTAGTAGTGATTAACCACATGGCCTGGTTCGCATTTTCGTAGAAATGACTTTCAAATGTAAACAAGAAAGTGTCCCAGACTTTCGTTTCTGGAACACTTTCGTATAAGTAAAACATAAACGGAGTTGCAGCAATTACAGTAGCTATTATACTACCTATAATTAAACTCCTCTTCCTTAAAGCACTATCCGTGCTTTGGTTTCTTAACGTTCTTTGGAACTGCCTCTGTTTTAAATTGCTCATTTAAATCTATAAGATTTGTCGCTTGCGCAGTAAAGCAAACGCCCCCAAGAATGGCCAGAGCAATTAGATACTTTTTAGTTTTCATAATTTCAAGGGATTTAATTAATTAATTACACTTACAAAGTTAAAATAGTAGGCTTTTTAAAAGTGTTAAAGAAATGTTAAATCCCTTTGTTTATGCGGCTTTCTGGCTACGGAAAAACCGTAATTTACCGATTTTTATTTGGGGCGAAATAGCTGTTTTTTGCGCTAAAATTTTTAATTATTTATTGTTTTTATCATGAGAATAGCTCATTTTGCGCGATCTGGAACCGTCTTTATTGATTTTTATGTAAGAAATATCTGCAGGGTTCGGCAGAATTTCGTCAATTTTATCAGGCCACTCAATAAAAATCCAATGTCCTGAATACAAATAATCTTCAATTCCAATATCAAGAACTTCGGTCACATCTTCAATTCTATAAAAATCAAAGTGAAATACCTTATCATCAATAACTTGATATTCATTTACTATTGAGAAAGTAGGACTAGAAACTTCGGTTGAACCACCTAAAGCTTTAACAATTGCCCTAATAAGCGTAGTCTTACCAGCACCCATTTCACCATAAAATAATATGGTTTTGGTTTGGGCATTTTTAATCAATTCGTAGGCTACTTCATCGATAGATTGTATGTCAAATATCTTTTCCAATTACACATTTTGAGTGCAATTATACTGCTAATATAAGAAAAAAACAATTAAAAACTGCATTTCATCGATGTTATTTGCTTTTTGTGGATAATTTAACGAGGATTTAGGACTACAAATGGGATAATCATTTCCTCTAAAGAAATACCTCCATGTTGATAGGTGTTTCTGTAATAACTTACATAGTGATTGAAGTTATTGGGATATGCAAAAAACAAATCATCCTTGGCAAATATAAACGAGCTACTCATTGTAATAGAAGGTAATAAAATATCCTTTGGGTTGGTTGCTGCATAAACTTCCTTATCCTCGTAAGTTAAGCTGCGACCAGTTTTATATCTTAGGTTCAAACTCGTAGCACGATCACCAATTACCTTTGAAGGGCCTTTAACATTAATAGTCCCATGATCAGTAGTAATAATTAATTTAAAACCTAAGGACTGTGCCTGCTGTATGATTTCTAAAAGGGGTGAATTTTTAAACCAACTTACTGTTAATGACCTGTAGGCCTTATCATTTGACGCCAGTTCTTTTACAACCTCCATTTCGGTCTTTGAGTGTGAAAGCATATCAACGAAATTATAGACCACTACAGTTAAATCGTTATCTTTTCTAGACTTAAAATTATCTACAAATCGTTTTCCAGATTTTAAATTTGAAATTTTGATGTATTCACTTTTTAAATGTGAAAGTCCTAATCGCTTCAACTGGGCTTGTAAAAACTCGTTTTCAAATAAGTTTTTTCCACCTTCATCCATGTCATTTTTCCAATAGTTTGGATGTAATCTTTCCATATCACTCGGCATCAAACCAGAAAATATGGCATTTCTCGCATATTGCGTGGCAGTTGGTAATATGCTATAATAGGGTTCTTCTTTATCTTTTTTGTAATAATTTGACACTATAGGTTCAAAGGCTTTCCATTGGTCATACCTTAAGTTATCTATAACTATAAATAAGGTTGGTTGATCTTTACTTAGCTCAGGTACAACTTTATCACTAAACAAATCATGCGACATTGTAGGACCATCTGTACCATCAAACCATGATTCGTAATTTCTTTCAATAAACTTTCCAAACTGAGAGTTGGCCTCAGATTTCTGTGATTCTAATATTTCCATCATGGCAGGATCATCAATATCTTCAAGCTGGATTTCCCAATAGATAAGTTTTTGATATAGTTCATTCCATTCTTCAAAACTATTGACCATAGAAAGATCCATCGCAATTTTTCTAAACTCCTGTTGATAACTAGAGGTGGTCTTTTCAGAAATGAGCCTGGAATGGTCAAGATTCTTTTTTAGGCTTAATAGAATTTGATTTGGATTAACGGGTTTAATTAAATAGTCGGCTATCTTACTACCTATGGCTTCTTCCATTATATATTCTTCTTCACTTTTGGTAATCATTACCACAGGCAAATTAGCTTGTTTTTCCTTTATTTCAGACAAAGTTTCTAACCCAGTTAGACCAGGCATGTTTTCATCTAAAAAGACAATATCATAGTTTTCTTCATCAATGAGGTCAATGGCTTCAGTACCACTTTGACAAGTAGTTACCGAATAATTTTTTTTCTCGAGAAAAAGGATGTGTGGTTTTAATAAGTCTATTTCATCATCAACCCATAAGATGTTTATGTTGCTCATATATTTATATTTGTATAACTTTTAAAAAAATAAGTTTGAACGAACTGAACAAACTCAAGATCTTTAACGATCCAATTTACGGATTTATTACAATACCAAATCCCTTAATTTTTGATTTAATTGAGCACAGATTTTTCCAAAGGCTAAGAAGAATTACTCAAATGGGATTATCTTATTTAGTCTACCCTGGTGCTCATCATACCAGATTTCACCACGCGCTCGGTAGCATGCATTTAATGCAGAAGGCCGTGCGAATACTTCGTTTTAAGGGAGTTACAATTTCAGAGGAAGAAGAAAATGCGCTTTTAGTCGCTATTTTATTGCATGATATTGGCCATGGACCATTTAGTCATGCCATGGAGCATAGTATCGTAAATGGGATATCACATGAAGAACTTTCGGTACTTTTTATGGAACAGTTAAATGAAGAATTTAGCGGAAATTTAACACTTGCACTTAAAATTTTTAAAGGAGCATACCATAGAAAATTCATGTACCAGTTAGTATCAAGTCAATTAGATATGGATCGGGCAGATTATTTAAAGCGTGATAGTTTTTACACGGGAGTTGCAGAAGGTAATATAAATAGTGAACGGTTAATTACCATGATGAATGTTGTTAATGACGAGCTCGTTATTGAAGAAAAAGGAATTTACTCAGTAGAAAAGTTTTTGACCGCCAGAAGATTAATGTATTGGCAGGTTTATTTGCATAAGACGAGTTTGGTTGCAGAACAACTTTTAATTAGAGTATTAAAAAGAGCAAAGCAGCTAGTTGCATTAGGAGTAGAAATATCAGCTAGTGATCCACTTATGTATTTTCTAAACAACAACATAACCAAAGACGGTTTTGATAAAGAAAGTCTACAAACATTTGCGCAGCTTGATGATTATGATATCATTTCGGCAATTAAAAACTGGCAGTTTCACGATGATTTTGTTTTAAGTAACCTATGTGAAATGCTCATTAACAGAGAATTGCTCAGTATTAAGATTAAGAGTAAAAAGATTAAAGATAATAGCTTCACTAAACACGTTTCAAAACTAATAGATACTTATGGTATCAGTGATGAGGAGGCTAGGTACTTTGTTTTCAAAGGAGAAATTAGCAACCAAGCGTATCAAAGAAAAGCACAACAAATAAATATTTTATTAAAAACAGGAAAGACCATTGAGGTAACCAAGGCCTCAGACCATTTAAATTTAAAAGTATTGTCAAAACCTGTCACTAAATATTATATGTGTTATCCAAAAACTAAACTTTAGTACATTTTTTTTACTTTTGCGACAATGAAATTTACCGCATCACAAATAGCAGGTTTACTTGAGGGTGATATTGTTGGGAATCCCGATGTTGAAGTCTCAAAACTTGCGAAGATAGAAGAGGGAACAAAAGGGTCATTGACTTTTTTAGCGAATCCAAAATACACACAATTTATTTACGATACCAAGGCATCAATAGCCATTGTAAATAAAGACTTTACTCCAGAAAACAATATTGAGACTACATTAATAAAGGTTGATGATGCGTATAAGGCCTTTTCAAAGCTTCTCGAATATTACAATCAGGTAAAAATGAATAAAGTAGGTATAGAACAACCTAGCTTTATTTCAGAGTCTGCTAAATATGGAGGCAACTTATACTTAGGAGCTTTCTCATATATTGGAGATAATGTTAGCATTGGAGATAATGTTAAAATTTATCCTAATTGTTACATAGGCGACAATGTTACAGTAGGAGATAACGTCGTGCTATTTTCGGGTGCTAAACTATATTCAGAGACTATTGTAGGTAATCATTGTGTGATAAATTCGGGTGCGATTATTGGCGCCGATGGATTTGGATTTGCACCAAATGAAAATGGGGAGTACAGTAAGGTACCACAAACGGGTAATGTGATTATGGAAGACTATGTAGATATTGGAGCAGGTACTACTATTGATAGAGCTACTCTGGGATCTACGGTGATAAGAAGAGGAGTGAAGCTAGATAATCAAATTCAGATTGCACATAATGTAGAAATTGGGAAAAATACCGTGATTGCGGCTCAAACAGGGATTGCTGGATCCACAAAGATTGGCGAGAATTGCCAAATTGGTGGGCAGGTAGGTATTGTTGGACATATTACCATAGGAAATAATGTCAAAATACAAGCTCAGTCTGGTATAAGTCGAAATGTAAAAGACAACGAAGTATTACAAGGTTCACCAGCCTTAGGTTATGGCGATTATAACAAATCATACGTTCATTTCAAGAACTTACCTAAAATTGTAAAAGGAATTAACGAGCTAGAGAAAAAGATAACTCAGAATGATTAAAACGGAAGCTAAACAAACTACTATAAGTAAGGAGGTTTCTTTAAAAGGAGTAGGCTTACATACAGGTAAAGAAGTTACCTTAACCTTTAAACCTGCAGAAGTTAATAATGGTTTTGCATTTCAAAGAACCGATTTGGAGGGCTGCCCAATTATTGCGGCAGATGCAAATTATGTAACTAATACACAACGTGGAACATGCCTAGAAAAGAATGGGGTTACTATACAAACGTGTGAACATGTATTAGCAGCTTTAGTTGGTCTAGACATTGATAATGTCGTGATACAGCTAAATGCATCAGAACCTCCAATTATGGATGGGTCATCAAAATTCTTCGTTGAGGCATTAGAATCTGCTGGTATTGTAGAACAAGAAGCAAATCGTGAAGAATATGTGGTTAAGGAGGTAATTTCATATAGCGATGAAGAATCAGGAAGTGAAATTACTATTATTCCTGCCGATGAATACCAGGTGACTACCATGGTTGATTTTGGCACCAAGGTATTGGGAACCCAAAATGCCACATTGCAGCGTATTTCTGATTTTAAAGAGCAAATATCAGATTCTAGGACGTTTAGCTTTTTACATGAATTAGAAATGTTGCTTGAAAATGGCCTCATTAAAGGAGGAGACTTAAATAACGCTATTGTATATGTTGATAAAGAACTATCTCCAGAAACAATGGAACGTTTAAAGGTTGCCTTTAAAAAAGATAATATTGCGGTAAAACCTAATGGTATTTTAGATAACCTAACATTGCATCATCCAAATGAAGCAGCTAGGCATAAACTACTTGATGTTATTGGAGATCTTGCACTTATTGGAACCAGAATTAGAGGTAAGGTAATAGCGAATAAGCCGGGTCATTTTATCAATACTCAATTTGCCAAGAAAATGGCAAAAATCATCAAGATTGAAAAACGCAATAATGTACCACAAGTAGATTTAAATCAACCACCATTAATGGATGTGGTACAAATCATGGATATGCTACCCCATAGACCACCGTTTTTATTGATTGATAAAATCTTTGAACTAAGCAAATCGCACGTAATAGGTACAAAAAATGTCACCATGAACGAACAGTTCTTTAATGGTCATTTCCCAGGGGCACCAGTGATGCCAGGAGTATTAATTGTGGAGGCAATGGCACAGACTGGAGGTATATTGGTTTTAAGTACAGTGCCTGACCCTGAGAATTACTTGACATTCTTTATGAAAATGGATAATGTAAAATTCAAGAAAAAAGTGCTTCCGGGTGATACTTTAATATTTAAGTGCTCGTTAATAACCCCAATAAGAAGAGGAATTTGCCACATGCAAGGCTATGCATATAGTAATGGAGTTTTGTGTGCAGAAGCTGAACTTATGGCTCAAATAACTAAAGTTAAGTAATTATGAATCAACCACTTGCCTACGTACATCCTGGAGCAAAAATAGCTAAAAATGTTGTCATAGAACCATTCACAACAATTCATAATAATGTAATTATTGGAGAAGGAACTTGGATAGGATCAAACGTGACAATAATGGAAGGAGCTCGCATTGGAAAAAACTGCAATATATTTCCAGGAGCAGTAATTTCAGCAATACCACAGGACCTCAAATATAATGATGAAGATACCACCGTTGAGATTGGTGACAACGTAACTATTAGAGAATGTGTTACAATAAATCGTGGTACGGCAGATAGGATGAAAACGGTTATAGGTAATAACTGTTTAATCATGGCGTATTGCCACATAGCGCATGACTGTATTGTTGGCAATAATTGTATATTCTCAAATAACAGCACACTAGCGGGACATATTAATGTAGGTGACTATGTAGTATTGGCAGGTATGACGGCAGTACATCAATTTTGTTCTATTGGTAATCATGCTTTTGTAACTGGAGGTTCTTTGGTTAGAAAAGATGTCCCTCCATTTGTAAAAGCAGCTAGGGAACCACTATCATATGTTGGTATAAATTCTGTAGGTCTTAGAAGACGCGGTTTTACATCAGATAAAATTCGAGAAGTACAGAATATATATAGAATCCTATATCAAAAGAATTATAACAATACTCAAGCTTCAGAGATTATTGAAGCCGAAATGGAGGCCACTCCGGAGCGAGATGAAATTCTTCAATTTATTAAGAATTCACATCGTGGAATTATGAAAGGATATTTTAAATCAAACTAAAAGAAAATGGCGAATACATCAGATATAAGAAATGGGTTGTGCATTAGATACAATCACGATATTTATAAAATAGTTGAGTTTTTACACGTGAAACCGGGAAAAGGACCAGCCTTTGTTAGAACAAAACTTAAAAGCGTTACCACTGGGAAGGTAATAGATAATACATTTTCGGCAGGACATAAGATCGATGACGTACGAGTAGAAACGCATAAATTTCAGTTCTTATACAATGATGGTGACACCTATCATTTTATGAATACCGATGACTATTCGCAGATAGAACTACAAAAAAATACTTTAGACAGACCCGAGTTAATGAAAGAGGGTGAAGTGGTGACTGTACTTATAAATACCGAAGACAGCCTACCATTATCTGTAGAAATGCCTGCAAGTGTCATATTAGAAGTAACCCATACAGAACCAGGTGTAAAGGGAAATACAGCTACGAATGCAACAAAACCGGCTACCGTAGAAACAGGAGCAACTGTAAATGTTCCATTGTTTATTAACGAAGGCGATAAAATCAAGGTAGAAACCGAGAAAGGAACCTACAAAGAGCGCGTAAAGGAATAGTGGTTACAATTTGCTAGGATGAAGTTTCCAAGAATATATGCCTTAAAAGAAATTGCCAACATTCTTCAATGTGATTATGTAGGTGATGATAACTTCCCCGTTCATGGCATGAATGAGATTCATGTAGTAACGCCTGGAGATATTGTATTTGTTGATCATCCAAAATATTATGACAAGGCTTTGGAGTCTGCCGCAACTATAGTATTGATTAACAAAGATGTGGCTTGTCCAGAGGGCAAAGCATTACTTATTTCAGATGACCCATTTAGAGATTTCAATACCTTAACCAAACACTTTAATCCATTTAAGCCTTCAAGCAGTGCAATCTCTGATAGTGCGGTAATTGGTACTAACACAATAATACAACCTAACTGTTTTATTGGTAACAACGTCACAATAGGTGATAATTGTGTGATACACTCCAACGTTAGCATTTATGATGACACGGTTATTGGAAATGATGTTGTAATTCATGCCAATACGGTTTTAGGCGGTAGTGCGTTTTACTATAAAAACAGACCAGAAGGATTTGATCAATTGGTGTCAGGTGGGCGAGTGGTAATAGAAGACAAAGTACATATTGGAGCTTCTTGCACAATTGACAAAGGGGTAACTGGGGAC
Organism: uncultured Flavobacteriaceae bacterium; assembly: GCA_964487005.1. Classification (GTDB taxonomy): domain Bacteria; phylum Bacteroidota; class Bacteroidia; order Flavobacteriales; family Flavobacteriaceae; genus CAZAPO01. The sequence continues at coordinate 811 of CAZAPO010000079.1, read as the reverse complement.
ACCACAATAAAGGAAGATACAAAAATTGATAATTTGGTTCAGATTGGTCACGATACCGTGGTTGGTAAAAAATGTTTGATTGCCTCTCAGGTGGGAATTGCCGGTTGTACCATCATAGAAGATGAAGTCACCATATGGGGACAAGCAGGAATTACAAGTGGTGTAACCATTGGCAAAAAAGCAGTTTTATCGGCAAAGGCAGGTGTGAGTAAATCATTAGATGGTGGCAAGCTTTATTTTGGTATTCCAGCCGAGGATGCACGCACAAAATATAAAGAGTTAGCCTCGATTAGAAGGATTCCAGAGATTCTTGAAATGCTTAAGAATTCCTAATTTAGGTATTAGCTCTTCACTATATTTTTTTTAATGATTGTACCATATAAATTGTGGTATCGCCGCTAAATTGTTCTGAGAAAGTTAAATAAAATGACTGCCCAATCAATATTGCATCATCCTTTAAATTATATTGATACAAAACCTTTGGATGAACATCATCAAATATCATCGTACCAATATTTTCAAGATCAAATGTGTAGAAACCATTGGAATATTCTTTAAAAATTGCAATTTCCATAGTAGATTATTATTATTCTATTTCTTCATCAGGTATTTCTAAAGCTTCATTAAAATTAGTAGTGTCTTCTTCATCTTCCTTTTTAGAATTTTGCTTTTCGTCTTTTTCTAGCTCTTCCATAGCAGCAATTAATCTTTTTCCAATTTTTACTAAGAAAATCGTATCATCAGTTCTAATTTCAACTGCTTCAAAAACTTCATTCTTGGTATTTCTAAAAGTGATAATATCAGCATCATC
>CAZAPO010000078.1:0-3666 GCA_964487005.1 uncultured Flavobacteriaceae bacterium | reverse complement strand
CTACAGCTGTAATGATTAATGTTAACATAGTGATTTAATAATTTTATTAATGGACTATCGCAAATCTACAATTTTTTTTTATTCACGAAAGTTATTGTTAGTAAAAATCATTTTTATCTTTGATAAATTCAAAGTTTGCATGAAATCTTAATGAATTCCTCAGCGTTTAACTCACTATTATTAGAGAATTTTCCCTTCGACCCAACCCTAAAGCAAGGTGTTGTTTTAGAGCAGCTTTCAAATTTTATTTTTGACCAGTCGCCAACATCGCTTTATGTGCTAAAAGGATTTGCTGGTACGGGTAAAACAACCATTATTGGTACTATTGTTTCTAATCTATGGAAGGCTAAGAAAAGCGCTGTTTTAATGGCACCTACAGGAAGAGCTGCTAAAGTGATAGCCAATTACGCAAAGAAGGAAGCATTTACTATTCATAAAAAGATTTATACGGTACGTTACTCTAAAAGTGGTAAAGTATCTTTTGTGCTGGCACCTAATAAGCATAAGAAAACCATATTTATTGTTGATGAGGCATCAATGATTTCAGATATTCCAAGTCAGGGGAGCTTATTTGGGAGTGGATCGGTATTAGACGACCTTATGCAATACGTATATGCCGGACATCAATGCAAATTACTACTTATTGGAGATACCGCGCAATTACCACCAGTGAAGCTAGATCTAAGCCCAGCCTTAGATGTCAACAAACTCGCTCTTAATTACGCCAAAGAAGTGCAACAAATGGAGTTAGACGAGGTGGTAAGACAAGAGCAAGACTCCGGAATACTCTTCAATGCTACCTTATTGCGAGAAGCATTGGCACATAATGCGTATGATGGTTTTCAGTTTGATCTCAGAGGGTTTAAAGATATTGTGCGACTCATTGATGGCCATGAGATCATGGATGCTATTAATGACGCCTATAGCAGTTTAGGCACCGAGGAAACAGCCATAATTGTAAGATCAAATAAAAGAGCCAATCTATATAACCAACAAATACGTTCCAGAATATTATTTAATGAGCATGAACTCACCGCAGGTGATTACCTAATGATAGTTAAGAACAACTATTTCTGGTTAAAGCCAACGAGTGAAGCCGGCTTTATTGCTAATGGTGATATAATTGAAGTACTCGAAGTCTTTAGTATTAAAGAATTGTACGAGTTTAGGTTTGCTGAAGTTAAAATTAGAATGGTAGATTATCCACGTATGCGACCATTTGAAACCGTACTTATGCTGGATACTATAAATTTGGAATCACCATCGCTTTCATATGAAGATTCCAACAGGCTATATCAAGAAGTATTAAAAGACTACGAAGACGAAACCTCAAATTATCGTAAGTTCTTAAAGGTGAAAAACAATAAGTACCTCAATGCTTTGCAGGTGAAATTTTCATACGCCATAACTTGTCATAAGTCGCAAGGAGGGCAGTGGAATACCGTTTTTGTTGAACAACCGTATTTGCCAGAGGGTGTAAATCGAGACTATTTAAGGTGGTTATACACCGCGGTTACAAGGGCAAAAGAGAAATTGTATCTCATAGGTTTTAAAGACGAATATTTCTTAGAAGAGTGATGAAAGATTGTTAACAAAGATTGAGAAATAGGAGGTATAAAAACATTTAAAAATCTGTATTTTTGAAGAAGTAATTAGAGCGTTCAATGAAAGTTATTTCGATGATTCCTGCACGCTATCGTGCATCAAGATTCCCAGGTAAATTAATGCAAGATCTAGGTGGTAAGTCGGTGATACTGCGTACTTATGAAGCAACCGTGGCCACTCAGTTATTTGACGAGGTGTATGTGGTAACAGATAGTGATATCATTTATGAAGAGATCACCTCAAACGGTGGACAGGCAATAATGAGCATTAAAGAACACGAGTCTGGTAGCGATCGAATTGCCGAAGCGGTAGCCAATGTAGACTGTGATATAGTGATTAATGTGCAGGGTGATGAGCCCTTTACTGAGCGTGAAAGCCTGGAAAAAGTACTGAATGTTTTTTATGATGATCCCAATAAGGAAATTGATTTAGCCTCGTTAATGGTTGAAATTACCGATTGGGATGAGATTAACAATCCCAATACCGTTAAAGTGATTGTGGATCAACGCAATTTTGCCTTATACTTCTCCCGAAGTCCAATTCCGTATCCAAGAGATAAGGAAGCAGGTGCGCGCTATTTTAAACATAAAGGTATCTATGCATTTAGAAAGGAAGCTTTGTTGGAGTTTACTAAGATGCCTATGCAATTTATTGAGGCAACAGAGAAAATTGAGTGTATTAGGTATTTAGAATACGGTAAAAAGATTAAAATGGTGGAAACCACCGTTGAGGGTGTAGAAATAGATACACCAGAAGACTTAGAACGCGCAAAGAAGTTATGGAAGTAGCATATAACAATATAAAAGTGATTGGCTTTGATGCCGATGACACCCTATGGGTAAACGAAACCTTTTTTAGAGAGGCCGAGTTGGAATTTGCTAGATTGATGAGTCCTTATGAAACGGCCAATAAGATAGATCAGGAGCTATTTAAAAAAGAGATTGAGAATCTAGACCTCTATGGTTACGGCGTTAAATCGTTTGTGTTGTCTATGGTCGAGTCGGCTATAGAGTTGTCTAACGGCAGCGTGTCCAATCAAACCATCGAGAAAATTTTAAATATTGGTAAATCTATGATCAACCAACCCGTAGAGCTGCTAGATGGGGTAGAAGATGTGCTAAAAGCACTATCGAAAAATTACCGACTCATACTCGCTACCAAAGGAGATTTACTAGATCAGGAGCGTAAGCTTGAAAAGTCGGGATTGACAGACTATTTTCATCATATCGAGGTGTTAAGTGAAAAGAAAGCCCATAATTATTCTAAATTATTGAATCACCTAGATATTGATCCACCAGAGTTTTTAATGATTGGAAACTCCCTAAAATCAGATATTTTACCACTTATAGATATTAAGGCGCATGCCATACACGTGCCGTTTCATACCACTTGGGCACATGAGCAGGTAAGTGAAGAAGAGACCAATGGCAAGGCTTATAAGACAGTAAGTAGTTTACGCGAAATTTTACAATTTTTAGAGTAGTTGAAAACAATAGATATAGATAGCTGGAATAGAAAACAGCAGTTTGAACATTTTAAAGATTTTGCCGATCCCTATTTTTCGGTAACCATTCCTTTTGATGTAACAAAAGCGTACCAAAGTGCCAAACAGCGCGGCATCAGTTTTTTTGCCAGGTATTTGCATGACTGCATAAAAGCCATTAATGCAGTTGAAAATTTACGGTTTAGAATAGTAGACGATAAGGTGGTGGTTTACGATACCATTCACGCGTCTGCTACCTTAGTACGCCCAGATAATACATTTAGCCTATCATTTATTAATTTTGATTCAGACATTGATGCATTTATCAATAATTTGGAGGCTGAAAAAAAGCGGGTAAGAGAAACAGCAGATTTTTATCCACCGGTTAACGGACTTGATTGTATTCATTGTTCGGCGTTACCATGGATAAATTTTTCGAGTAATAAAGAAGCCAATTCTGGAGAACCAGACTCGGTACCAAAATTAGCTTTTAGTAAAACAACCAGAAATGTGGAAGGTAATTTAATCATGAATGTGTCCATAGCTGTGCATCATGCCTTAGTTGATGGCTATCATGT
>CAZAPO010000077.1:0-17669 GCA_964487005.1 uncultured Flavobacteriaceae bacterium | reverse complement strand
AAATAATGTGTTGTAATAAGTACAGAGCCAATAGGAAAATCTAATATTGAATAGTCGTTCACATACTTTGCTTGAGACCCCTTTGGCATCCAAACAAAAGTCTGGGCTTTAGCATAGTCAATAAAAAGACCGCTAATAATCTTGTACGGTAGTACGCCATTTACCGGTTCAAGATTTGCCATTCTTCCTTCAAAAAAGTTATAGTCTGATAAATTTTGGTAAGGAACACTAGTTAAATCTAATGTTACAGGGGATTCGTTGGTAGTAGGAATAGACACATAGCTATCGTCTTCTGAACATGACGTACAGAAAAAAACGAGCGCAAAAAGCCCTAGCAAGCATGTGTAGTTTTTAATCATTTATAGAGAATTTGGTAAGCTAATTTACCTAAAAGGCCCAGCCTCAGGGAATTAATTAGTTATAATACCAAATTTTCCTTATGATTCGTTGAAAGGCTTAATTTCACCCACGAAAGGCAATTGTTTTTATAGTAGTGAATTATTTACAAGATATTCAGCGATCTGAACAGCATTAGTTGCTGCACCTTTACGAAGGTTGTCGCTTACAATCCACATGTTTAAAGTATTAGGCTGTGACTCATCTCTTCGTATTCTACCTACAAACACAGCATCTTGACCATTGGCATAAATTGGCATTGGATACTCATTGTTTTCTGGGTTGTCCTGTACAACCACGCCATCGGTATTACTTAAAAGTGACCTAACATCTGCCACGTTAAAATCATTTTCAAACTCTATATTGACTGACTCGCTATGCCCTCCTGATGTTGGAATTCTTACTGCGGTTGCTGTAACTGCTATTGTTCTATCATCCAAGATTTTTTGAGTTTCTCTCACCAACTTCATTTCCTCTTTAGTGTAACCGTTTGCTTCAAACACGTCGCAATGAGGTAAGGCATTTTTATGAATTGGATGTGGATAAGCCATTTCACCTTCAACACCTGCTAATTCATTTTCCAATTGTTGAACGGCCTTTACACCAGTTCCAGTGATTGATTGGTAGGTTGAAACTACCAACCTCTTGATTTTATACTTGTCATGAAGTGGTGCAAGTGCCAAAACCATTTGTATGGTTGAGCAATTAGGATTGGCAATGATCTTATCATTTTGAGTAAGCTGAGATGCATTTATTTCTGGAACTACTAATTTTTTTGTCTGATCCATTCTCCAAGCAGAAGAATTGTCGATAACCGTTGTACCAGCTTCCGCAAATTTTGGAGCCCATTCTAGTGAAGTACCACCTCCTGCAGAAAATAGCGCCAAATCTGGCTTCATGTCTACAGCTGTTTGTAATCCTACAACTTTAAAAGGGGTGCCTTTATAAGAAACTTCTTTTCCAATACTACGCTCAGAAGCAACAGGGATTAACTCTTCTATTGGAAAGCCCCTTTCTTCCAGAACGTTTAACATTACATTCCCTACCATTCCAGTTGCACCTACTACTGCTACTCTCATTTTATTACAATTTTTGAATGGCAAAAGTAAGGATTAACTAAAAACAACAGGAGAAATTTATTCATAAAAAAAGCCTTGATTAAACAAATCAAGGCCTTTTTAACAAGTTAAAGTATAATGTTATTTTTTTAACAAGTCTCTAATCTCCATTAATAAATCATTATCTGAAGGTCCAGCAGGAGCTTCTGGTGCAGGCTCTTCTTTCTTCTTCATTCTATTAATTCCTTTTATAATCATGAACATTACAAAAGCAACAATGATAAAGTCAATGAGGTTTGTCACAAATTCTCCCCACATAATCGCTACCTCTCCCGCTACATTACCAGCTTCATCGGCAGTTCCTTCTTGAATAATAAACTTTTGATCTTTGAAATCAGACTTAAACACCAACCCAATTAATGGCGAAACAATTCCACCTGTAAATGATGACACCAACTTGTTAAAAGCAGCACCCATTACAAAGGCAACGGCAATATCTACAAGATTGCCCTTCATCGCGAAATCCTTAAACTCTTTTAGCATAATTTTAAAATATTAGTTAATAGTTGCTTAAAAATAACTAAAAATGTTAAAATTCACTTTACTTAATAACGCTTCTTTTTATTCTCTGAGAAATAGAAGTTATCAATTCATATGAAATTGTACCCGTAGTTTCTGCTAAAGTTTCTGCACTATAAGTTGGATCGAAAACAATTACTTCATCACCTTCGTTGCATGAAATGTGGGTAATATCAACCATAATCATATCCATACAAACATTACCTACAATTGGCGCCTTCATATTTTGTATCCAAACGAATCCATTTCCATTTCCATATTGTCTCCCTAATCCATCGGCATGACCAATAGGGATGGTGGCAATTTTTTTATATCCATCACTAGTATACGCTCTATTGTAACCAATAGACTCACCTTTTTCTACCAGATGAATTTGCGAAATAACAGATCGTAAGGATGCAATGGGAATAAGGTTTTTGTTTTCTTTGTCGGAATTACCAAATCCATATAATCCAATTCCACTTCTTACCATGTCAAAATGTGCTTCTGGATAGTTAAGAATACCAGAAGTATTACATATATGCCAAACAGGTTGATACTTTAACTTTTTAGCAAACTCTAAGGCAGTGGCCTTGAAACTGTCTATTTGATTAGTAGTAAAGGGTTTTTCGTTTAAGTCCTCACTAGCTGCTAAATGTGAGAAAATTGAAGCGACCCTAATGGTTTTTGTTTCAGTGAGTTTGTTAATTATGTAGTCTACGTCATTCTCCCAAAAACCTAATCTGTTTAAACCTGTGTTAAACTTAATATGCACGGGGTAATCAATTACATTTGCTTTTTCTGCTACCTGTATAAATGCTTTTAAAACACGTGCACTATAAAGGTTAGGTTCTAAACAACGCTCAATTAATTGGTTGAAATTTGAAGGTTGTGGGTGTAATACCAAAATGGGTGTGGTAATGCCTTGATCTCTTAAGGCAATTCCTTCGCTTGTGTATGCAACAGCCAAATAGTCTACTTTGAGTGCTTCTAAATGTTTAGCAACAATTACGGCATCTGTTCCATAAGCAAATGCCTTAACCACCGCCAAGAATTTTTGGTTGTTGGTGAGCTTAGACTTTAAATATTTAAAATTATGTGATAGTGCTTTTAGATTTATTTCAAGCACCGTTTCCTGCGATTTAGGCATTGGCTTTTTTTATGTTGGGAGGAACCTCTTCGGGATCATTAACCTTAATATTACGAACCTTATCGCGTAACATCGCCTTATAAAAGGCAGCACGACTTAATGGCTCATATTCATCAACCTCTCCTAGAAGGACTAAGTCATCACTTTTGGCCTTTCTGTAACTATATTGTGCTAAATTCCCAGTTCTTGTACATACGGCATGCACTTTTGTAACATACTCTGCCGTAGCCATTAAATATGGCATTGGGCCAAATGGGTTGCCTTTAAAATCCATATCTAGACCCGCAACAATTACTCTTATACCTTTATTTGCAAGATCATTACATACACGTATTATTTCATCATCAAAAAACTGAGCCTCATCTATTCCAACAACGTCACAACCATCAGCTAAAATTGGAATATTTGCAGCTGCAGGTACGGGCGTGGATCTAATTTCGTTATCGTCGTGTGACACTACCATCTCGTCATCATATCTAATATCTACAGAAGGTTTAAAGATCTCTACCTTCTGTCTGGCAAACTGTGCACGCTTTAATCTACGTATCAATTCTTCGGTTTTGCCCGAAAACATCGAACCGCAGATAACTTCTATCCAGCCAAATTGTTCTTTATGATTTACTGTATTTTCGAGAAACATTTTGTAATTTTAACACTAAACCGAAGCAATTTTTCGTTTGCATAAAGGTGATGTAAATTTATTAAAAATCAAAAACCAAAGAGGTATTAAATTTAAAAGTTATGAAGAAGAAACTAGAGTCAGAATTAATTAGTATCGCTCACAGGATCCTTAAATTAAAAGGGAAGGAAGATGTTTTAAAAATGCATAGTGAGATTTCTGCTTTATATGAAAAAATATCTGTTTTAAAATTTGCTTACGAGAATTTTGAAGAACATATGCCTACTATTGGTGACGATTCTTCGTTCTTTGGTATGCTGGATAAAGCTTTTAACAATAAAGTAAGTGACAATATAGAAGTTGAAGATAGGATTTATGTGAATTTAGATGAAAAAGAAGATGATGGCATTATGGAACCTGTTATGGAAAAAATAAAAGACATTGTTGCACAAATGCCACAAGAGACGCATGATGTAGATGCGTTACTGGAGTCAGTATTACCTCAAAAGAATGAACAAAGTAGCGAGTTTGAAACCCTAACGGCAGATTTTAAGGACATTCCAGTTTTTGAGCCTGTCACTCAAACAGAACCAAAGGTTAAAGAAGATATTAAAAAAACGCTCAATGATAAGTTAAAAACTAAAAGCTTGACATTTGGGCTCAATGATAAACTTGCCTTTATAAAACATTTATTTGATGGTAACAATGAAGATTTTGAGCGTGTTGTTTCACAAATAAACACTTCATCATCATTTGAAGAGGCCAACACACTTATACAAAGTATAATTAAACCAGATTATAATCACTGGGAAGGGAAGGAAGAATTTGAAGAGCGCTTTATTGAGATTATTCAAGGAAAGTTTGAATAATGGGCAAACTTTATATTGTTCCAACACCTATCGGTAATTTAAAAGATATCACCTTCAGGGCCATAGAGGTTTTAAAAGAGGTTGATTTAATATTGGCAGAAGACACCCGTACTTCGGGTAAATTGCTTAAGCATTTTGAAATTTCTACACCTACGCAATCGCACCACATGCATAACGAGCATAAGACCATAAAAGCGATTGTTAATAGATTGATTGGAGGCGAAATTATTGCTTTAATCAGTGATGCCGGTACTCCGGCAATTTCAGATCCGGGTTTCTTGCTTACGCGTACATGTATTGAAAATAATATTGAGGTAGAGTGTCTACCTGGGGCAACAGCGTTTGTACCAGCATTGGTCAATAGTGGACTTCCAAACGACAGATTTGTGTTTGAAGGCTTTCTACCCGTTAAAAAAGGTAGGCAAACGCGTTTAAAAATGTTAGCCGAAGAATCTAGAACCATGGTTTTCTATGAAAGCCCACATAAGTTGGTAAAAACACTCACTAATTTTTGCGAATACTTTGGAGAAGACAGGGCGCTTTCGGTGTCAAGAGAGTTGACCAAGCTGTATGAAGAAACAGTTAGAGGAACCACAAAAGAGGTACTGGCTCATTATACAGAAAAACCACCAAAAGGAGAAATAGTAATTGTGGTCGCTGGTAAAAAGTAATGGAGGAGTTACTTCACGAAATACGACAATGTACCATTTGTTCTAAGCATTTACTACTTGGTGCGCGTCCTATAGTTTCAGCCCATAAAAAAGCTAAGATTGCTATAATTGGACAAGCTCCTGGGACTAAAGTTCATAATTCTGGAATACCATGGGATGATGCAAGTGGTAAGCAATTGCGAAAATGGCTTAATGTAACGAATGAACAATTTTATAATGAAGAGCTCTTCGCTATTGTACCAATGGGTTTTTGTTACCCAGGAAAGGGGAAAAGTGGTGATCTCCCTCCCCGACCAGAATGCGCACCTCAATGGCATGAACAATTATTTAAATTAATGCCAAATCTTGAACTCATTATCCTAATTGGGCAATATGCACAAAAATATTACCTAAAGAGGCATGTGAAAAGAACGCTCACCGAGACCGTAGCAAATTATACTGAGTATTTACCGAGGCATTTTGTGTTACCACATCCTTCACCTCGCAATAGGTTTTGGTTGACCAAGAACCCTTGGTTTGAAGACGAAGTCGTTTCTCAGCTGGCAATTCGAGTTCATAGAATTATTCAGTAATATTACATTTCAAAAAACACTTATATGCACAGAACATTTCTCGCCCTAGTTACTTTATTAATTGTATTTGGTTCATGTAGTGAGCGTAATTATACTAGCTCAAGTAAATACCTAGAAACTTTAAACCAAGAAATCACGGGTGAATTGGCTTATGAAACCACGGCTTATGTTGAAAAATATTGGCGCATAGTGGGAAATACGGGTTTTAATAAAAGCATTTTTTGGATAGCAAACCATCTTGAAGAAGCGGGATATATTAATGAAGATAATGCAACAGATTCTGATGTTTTAACTTATCGCATAGAAAGGCGAGCGTTAAAGAGACCAACATGGGAGTCTATTGACGCTACAGTTTCAATTATTGGTGAAGAAAAACCACTTTTAAAACATAATAGCAATAGAAACATGCTTGCAATAAACTCTTTCAGCACCTCAGACGAAGGGGTAACAGCTGAAGTAGTATATATTGAAGATAATACTACTATTGAAGATATAGATGTAAAAGGTAAGATTGTATTTGCCGAGGCACATCCCTCTCGAATTTTTAAAAAGATGGTTAGTGAAAGTGGAGCCGTGGGATTATTAACTTATAATAACCCTGCATATCTGCAACCAGAAAAAAATGTAACCTCTATTCAGTTTAGATCAATTCCGCTTGATACTATTGCAAAATCATGGGCAATACCCTTGTCTTTTGAAGCAAGGGAGCGTTTAAAAACGTTACTAAATAAAGGAAAAGTTGAATTGAACGTAAAGATTAAAACCAATATCTACCCATCAGAAGAATTGACCATTGTGGCAGATATAAAGGGAAGTGAATTACCAGAGGAGCGATTAGTTTTTAGTGCACATGTTCAGGAACCAGGAGCAAATGATAATGCTTCTGGTGTGGGAGCAGCCTTGGAGATGGCCACTGTAACCGCTAAAATGTATATGGAAGGAAAATTTGAACCTAAACGAACATTAACATATTTATGGGGAGATGAAATTGTTTCAACAAGAAGATATGTACAAGAAGATTCGGTACGAGCAAAAGGAATTAAATGGGGAATATCGCTTGATATGGTTGGAGAGGATACCGAGAAAACAGGGGGGAGTTTTTTAATTGAAAAAATGCCTGATCCTAGTGCTATTTGGACAAGGGGGAACGATAAACATAGCGAATGGGGAGGAAGACCATTAAAGGCTGAAGACATGACTCCACACTATCTAAATGATTTTGTAATTAAAAGATTTAAAGAGCAGGGGAGACTTGCAAATTGGGCTGTAAATACCAATCCATATGAAGGTGGAAGTGATCATGTGCCTTTTTTAAGAGGGAAAATTCCAAGTGTGTTATTTTGGCATTTTACCGATCAGTTTTACCATACAGACAACGATCGTATTGATAAAGTTTCTAAAGCCACGTTAAAGAATGTAAGTGTAGGAGCCTTAGCATCAGCATTTGAGCTGTTAAATGCAGATGAGGCCGCTGCAAACAAGGTATTAAAAGAACTTGAGATTGCAGCCTTATCGCGTTTAGATGAAGAACTACACCAAAGCAATTTAGCGATTAAGAAAGGGGAAACTATAGAGCAACAATTAGAGATTATTCAAACTTGGGAAGATTGGTATTTAAGGGCAGCACAGACTGTTTCAGATATGGTTATAGATCAAACCACAATCCAATCACATATTCAAGAAACGCAAAACAAAATAGTAGAGCGAGTGGCTACAATTAAAAAAGAGTTGAATGAAAATTAAATATGTTTTCCTTTGTTCCAACCGTGTTTTCCTAAGTATTGCTCGCCGCTTTCAACAGCACCATCTTCAATACTTGTTCCCATGCTATCATTCCATCTATTGAGGTAGCCAAACAAAGCAATCACACCTAACATTTCAACAATCTCTCCCTCGTCCCAATGTTCATATAGGCGTGTTTTAATTTCCTGATCAACCATATTTGGGACTTGTGAAGCTGCCAATGAAAAATCTAAAGCGGCACGCTCTGCTTCGCTAAATGCCTCATGAGTTCTATACTCCCATATATTATCTAATTGTTCTTGCTCAGCACCGTAGCGCTCTGCTGCCCTAATTGCGTGGGCTTGACAATAGCGACAACCTGTTGAATTACTGCTTACCCAGGCAATCATTCTTTTTAAAGCTGAAGTAACTCTTCCTTGATTTGCCATTACCGCTTTGTTTAAATTGATAAATGCTTTGCTGATATCTGGTCGGCGTTGCATTGTAAGTACTGAATTTGGGCAGAACCCTAGTGTTTCATTGTAGAAATCTGATAATCTTTTTGTCTCTTCATCGTGGTTAGGGTCAAGTGGAGTAACTAACGGCATTTTAGTATATTTTTAAGTTTATAAATAGTATTTTTGACCTAAACAAGTAACAAAAAATCTTTTATATATGTCGAATAAAATTACCACTGTTTGGAAAGGCGGGATGAAGTTTGAATCTGACAATCCAAGTGGCAAAACTGTAATGATGGATACAAGTGTAGACGGAACCGATGAACGTTTTGGGTTATCGCCTAAAGCCATGATGCTTTCTTCATTAGCGGGTTGTTCTGGCCTTGATATAGTCTCAATTCTAGATAAAATGAAAGTTAAAGACTATGATTTCAAAATGGAGATTGAAGGTGAACTTACAGATGAACATCCAAAATACTACCACACGGTAACTGTTGATTATCATTTTTATGGTGACAACCTTAAAGAATCTAAATTCAAAAAAGCCATCGATTTATCGGTAGAGAAATACTGTGGTGTTATGGAAATGTTCCGCAGATTTGCAAAAATTAATATCAATTCTCATTTCCATAAACCTTAAGAATGCGTTGGACTTTAAAGCCAAAACCAGAAAGCCATAAGGTTGTAGCTTTAAAAGAAGCCTTACAAGTAGATGAACTAGTTGCTTTTCTTCTTGTACAGAGAGGTATTACCTCATTTGAAGAAGCCAAGAAATTCTTCCGTCCTTCATTGGAAGATTTGCATGACCCTTATTTGATGAAGGACATGGATAAGGCCGTTGAAAGAATTGAAATGGCCCTAGAAAAAGGAGAGAATATTTTGGTTTATGGAGATTATGATGTTGACGGTACAACATCGGTGGCATTAATGTCTACATATTTAAAAACGCATACCAATAATATAGCAACCTATATTCCTGATAGGTATGAAGAGGGCTATGGTATTTCTTTTCAAGGGATAGATTTTGCGCATGATAATGATTTTTCATTAATCATTGCTTTAGACTGCGGGGTAAAAGCCATTGATAAGGTTGCCTATGCAAAGGATAAGGGAATTGACTTTATTATATGCGACCATCACAGACCTGGAGCAGAATTGCCCAACGCAGTAGCGGTATTAGATCCTAAAAGGGAAGATTGTGAGTATCCATATAAAGAACTTTGTGGTTGTGGAGTGGGATTTAAACTTATTCAGGCTCATGCCTCTCAACATGATGTGTCAACAGATAGCTTGGTGTCGTATTTAGATCTGGTAGCGACTGCAATTGCAGCCGATATAGTACCAATAACTGGAGAGAATAGAGTATTGACCTACTATGGCCTGCAAGTAATTAATCACCATCCGCGAATTGGAATTCAGGCCTTATTGCAACAAGTTGATAAAGAGGTGCTTACCATTATCGATGTGGTTTTCATTATAGCTCCAAGAATTAATGCCGCAGGCAGAATGAAGCATGGAAACCATGCTGTTAGGTTGTTAACAGAGACCGATTATAGTAATGCGGTTAAATATGCATCAGAAATAGAGGAGTTTAACTCAGACAGACGACATGAAGATAGAAGAACTACAGAAGAAGCTCTTACGCAAATTGAAAAACAAAAAGAACAGGAAGGTTATACTACTGTTGTTTATGACAAAACTTGGCATAAAGGTGTTATTGGTATTGTGGCTTCTAGACTGACCGAAACCTATTATAGGCCTACATTAGTATTTACCAAAAGCGGAGATTTTTTAGCGGCATCGGCACGTTCTGTCTCAGGATTTGATGTATATAATGCTATTGAAGCCTGTTCAGAATTTTTGGAACAATTTGGTGGGCATAAATATGCAGCGGGACTTACCTTGAAAGAAGAAAACTTTCCTGCCTTCAAGGAGCGTTTTGAGGAAGTGGTAAAAAATACGATTGACACCCATTTATTGACACCAGAAATAAAAATTGACACGGCCATCGATATTAATAAAATAGATGAACGATTAATGCGAATTTTAAAGCAATGTGCTCCCTTTGGCCCTGGAAACATGACTCCTGTTTTTATGTCTGAATCTTTAAAGGATACTGGATATGCAAAACCAGTTGGTGAAGACGGTAAACATTTAAAAATTACGGTTACTCAGGATGGAAGTCATAAAATTGGTGGAATTGGGTTTGGTTTGGGAGACAGGTTTTCATTGGTGTCTAACAAAAAGTCTTTTAAAGCGGTATATTCGATTGACGAAAATCATTGGAACGGAACTGTAAGTATTCAGTTAAAACTTAAGGACCTGAAAGCAAGCTAAAATGGCAAAGAACGATCCATACGCAGCGTTACGTTATAAAGAGTTCAAAACTTTTTTAAAGATGCGATTTGTGTTGATTTTTGCCTGGTCAATGCAGTTTATTGTTATTGAATGGCAAGTTTATACCTTAACAAAAGATCCATGGAGTTTGGCATTAATTGGGGCATTTGAGTTTATTCCAGCATTTTTTATGGCCCCATTTGCAGGTCATATTGTAGACCAAAGTGAAAAGCGGAATTTAATGCTTAGATGCACCTCGTTGTTTTCATTAATTAGTTTGGGCCTTTTCTTGTTGACCTGGCCAAAAATTATTGCTGATTGGTCAACCGATGCAGTTCTGTATGGGATTTATGCTTTGGTGTTCTTTGGGGGAATTTTAAGGGCATTTTTTAGCCCTACGGTGTTTTCGTTAATGGCGTTAATTGTCCCTAAGAAAATTTATCCTAATGCAGCAACTTGGAGCAGTACTACTTGGCAAATGGCTTCTGTTCTAGGGCCAGCTACCGCAGGATTTGGTATTAATTTGATTGGTGTTCACTGGTCTTTATGCATTATTTTTGGATTGGTGATGTTGGCACTTGTTATCTTATTAAAAATAAAGCGTAAGCCAATATTAAACCCTAAAATTGGAGAGCCGGTTATTCAAAGTTTAAAGGAAGGATTAAAATTTGTTTATAAAACGAAGGCCATTTTAGGGGCATTAACATTAGATATGATTGCGGTTCTTTTTGGAGGCGCGGTAGCCTTACTACCAATTTTTGCCCAAGACATTCTCAAAGTTGGTTCTGAAGGATTTGGAGTTTTAAGAGCAGCGCCTGCTGTTGGCGCTTTTTTAACCATGTTTATTACTGCATATTTACCCATTAGCAGAAACGCCGGTTTGAAACTATTGGGAGCGGTATTTGGGTTTGGTGTTTGTATCATTGTATTTGGGCTCTCTAATATTTTTTGGGTTTCGGTAATGGCGCTTTTCTTTAGCGGCGTTACTGATGGGGTATCTATGGTAATTAGGCAAACTATTTTACAACTAAAAACACCCGATCATATGCGCGGAAGAGTATCTTCAGTAAACTCAATGTTTGTTGGTTCATCAAATGAGTTAGGTGCTTTTGAAAGCGGTTTAACAGCCAAATTAATGGGGACTGTCACTGCCGTAGTGTTTGGAGGAACAATGACTCTATTAACGGCTATTACCATGGGTATTGCCTCTCCTTCGTTTAGAAAATTAGATCTTACCAAAGACATTAAAGAACACGAAGAGGAAACTATTTAATTGTTTCTAATATTATTTAATTGAGTAATAAGCTCGTTTTTGACGGCATTGTCCGAATCACTTAGCGGTAATTGATTTGCATGTAATAAGTTGGGATTTTCTAAAGGATTAGCTTCTAAATTATACAGGGCTTCTGTACCATCATTGAATAAAATGTACTTATGTGTACTATTCCTTATGGCTACATCAATCTCGCCAGTTTCTTTTTGAACCTCTGTATAGGCATAATCCCTGATTGCTGCAGTACTATTAAATAAGGGTTTGAAACTTTTACTGTCATTAATTTGAGTGGTACCAGTTCCTGTAATATCTGCGATTGTAGCAAATATATCAGTGGAATTGATAAGTGCGTACTCAACAGCAGCGACTCTTTCTATATTTGTTCCTGAAACAACCAAAGGGACATTTACACCTCCTTGATAAATACTGCCTTTGGCTCTGGCACTTCTATATTCTTGAACTACTTGATTAGGTGTGCCGTTATCACCAATAAAAATGATAATGGTATTTTCTTTTTCTTCAGAATTTAGGGAGTTAATTAACCTTCCCATTTCGGTATCCATGGCTTCTAAAGCTGCCAAATAATAGGGTAGAGGGTTTGCATCAATACTTGTTTGATCAATGGGGAGGTTACCTTGATAATGTAAATCGGCAGGGGGTACATGAAATGGTGTATGAGGAGCATTAAAAGCTAACCATAAGAACCAAGGTTGCGTTTGGCTGTCAATCCAATCGATGGCGAGATTTGTGAATTTTGTAGTGGTGTATTCATTTGTAATATTATTTTGGCCATTTTCAACTAAGTTCCAATTCCAATACGATTGTACCCCGCCTCCCAATAGTCCAGCATAATAACCAACACCCATGTTATTGGGATGATTTGAATTATTTGATAGATGCCACTTACCTATAACGGCATGAGTGTAGCCAGAATCATTATCGTCTAAAAACTTGTGAATTGATGTTTCTGTAGTTGAAAGATTATCATCAACTTTTAAAACATTCGTTCTAAAGCCATATTTACCTGTAAGCATACTTGCTCGGGTAGGTGTGCATACAGGATATGCCCAGACATTGGGAAAACTAATACCTTGGTCCATTAAACCCTCAAGTGTTGGCATATAGGGCTTAGTATTGCCAATAAAATGGTTAGGCGTAGCATCTAAACCCATATCATCGGCAATCACTAATAAAATATTTGGAGAGCTATTATTAGTTGTCTCTTCAGCGAGTGTTTCTGTAAATTCTTGGGCCTCGTCCACACTCGAACAGGAAAAAATAAGAGCTATAAATAAAAGAAATTTAAGTGATTTTAAGGCCATAGTTTAGGTTTGTAACTAAGACTATGAATATGTGTAATGGTTTAATATTCTTTTAGGCTAAATTCCACACCATCAAATACGCCATAGGTATAATAGGTGATCCAATCACCAAGATTAAAATATTTTGAATTGGTAGTGATGTTGATTTCTAATGGAAGATGTCGGTGCCCAAAGACATAAAAGTCATGATGTTTTACAGCCTCTTTACTCTTGCAATATTGAACCAGCCATTCTTGGTCTTCTCCTAAAAACTTTATGTCTTCCTCTCCCGAAATTAGCTTGTTTTTAACAGAAAGATATTGCGCGAGTTTCACTCCAAGATCAGGATGTAACCATCTAAAAAGCCATTTTGAAAATGAATTGGTAAATACCTTTTTCATTCGTTTATACCCTTTATCACCAGGACCAAGCCCATCACCATGCCCTATTAAAAAAACAGCATTGTTAATATTAAACTCCTGCGGTTTGTGAAAAACAGGAATGTTAAGTTCTTCTTCAAAATAACCATTCATCCATAGGTCGTGATTTCCAACAAAAAAGTAGATTGGAATCCCCGAATCACTGATCTCAGCCAGTTTACCCAAAGTTCGGGTAAATCCTTTTGGGACCACTCTTTTGTAGTCAAACCAAAAATCAAAAAGATCGCCAAGTAAAAAAATTGCCTGTGCGTCGTGTTTTATTTCATCCAACCAAGCAACAAATTTTTTCTCGCGTTCCAAAGAAGCTTCTTTGGTTGGAGCTCCTAAATGATTATCGGAAGAAAAATAAATCTTCTTTCCATTTGCAACCGATATGTTTATAATATTAGTCATTATCACTGGCATGCCATTCGGCATAACTGGTTGCAGTTTCCTGGAGTTTAAGTGAGAATAATTTAAGGTTTTTGGGCAGTCGAGCTTTGATTTTTTTTGCAAAATCAATTACCATCATTTCACTGGTAGGTTGATAATTTACAAGCAAGACATTATGCCCCCTATTTTCAAGTTCCATGGCAAGCTCAACATGTGGTGTGTTTTTGTTAAAAACAGTTGCATGATCAAAGACATCAACAACTTCTTCTTTTACTATTTTCTTTAAATCTTTGAAATCTATAACCATACCATATTTAACATTTGAAGTATCATCAATTGGTTGACCTATTACGGTAACATCCAATCGATAACTATGGCCGTGTACATTTTTACATTTACCATCATAACCGTATAAGGCATGTCCAGTTTCAAAAGAAAATTGTTTGGTAATTCTAATTTTACTCATGTTATTTTCTTTTTCTACGATTATAAAAATAAGCACCAATTAAAATTATTCCAAGAATAAAAAAAAGCCCAGGGCCTGCAAGAAAGTTAAGTATATCCATAAGATTATTGGTTTTCTTCGTTTAAACGTTTTTTGTTATACCTGTAAATGGCATAGGCAATAATCACTAATATAACAAAAGGCAACATTGAGCCTATAAAAACACCAATTTCATATTTGCTATCGGGCGCATTGGCGATTTTTTCTTCAATGTCTTCAACGGTTTGTATTACTGATAAAAACAACATCAATTAAGATTTATATCAAAGGCCTCAAAGTTACGTCTTTTGTGAAAGAGGCAAAAATACTTGTCTAAATTTTACGATTAATGGAACTCCTCTAGCTATAATCCAAAAGGTTATCCCAATAAAGATAGCATAAAGCTTATAGTCAAAATAATCTAACACAAACAAGATTGGAATAAAAACTAGAAAACTAGAAAAAAGCAATACGTTTCTTAGGTGACGCATTCTTCCCAGTCCTTTGAAAATTCCGTCAAATATAAAAGCTAAAGAGCAAAATGGCTGCATTGCTAAAACCAGCCAAAAAATACTGTAGAACTCTTTAAGAACTGCAGGGTCTTTTGAAAACAATCTTCCTAACGGAAAATAAATTATACCACCCAATAGTGCCATAATAGCTCCAATAATAATCCCATATTTAATTAATTTATTGCTTAGCTGAATGAGTGTTTTATATTCTTTGCCTCCCAATAGCTTTCCTGATAAAATGTTACCAGCACTTGCGTAACCATCAATAATAAATGCTCCTAAGAACCATAAGTTAATGGCTATGGTGTATGCTGCGATATATTCTTTGCCGTAGCTTGTGGCAAAGGCACTACCAAAATACAAGGTTACATTAAGTGCAACGGTTCTCACAAACAAATTAAGAATCATTAAAATAAATCGTTTGATTTCTTTGTTAAATGGAAAACTTAATCGAAGTGGAATTTCTGTTTTTCTCAACAAGTAATAAGCCGCACATATAGCCATTAGTAACTGAGCAATAACACTTGCATAGGCGGCTCCCTTTATATTTAGTGGTTCAATGATGCCATCGACTCCATAGACCAAAACAACATCAAGAACTATATTTGAAAGCGATCCAACTAACGCAATAATCATTGGATAGAAGGTATTTTGTAGCCCTCTAAACGCACCAAATACCGCAATAGTAAATAGCGTAAAAGGAAAGCCAAACACCCTTATCCTGTAATAATCGGCGCTGTAATCAAGAATTAAATCTGAAGCATTATATAGCTTGAATATGTTTTCTGCAAACGGATAAGTTGTAAGAATAATAATTATACTCAATGAAGTAATTAAAAATATTGCTTGAGCAGGTAGACTTTTTATCTCGTCCAATTTATTGGCGCCTAAGTATTGCGATACAATGGAGGAGAGTGCACTACGCGTTTGACCCAGAACCCAAACAAGCATTGAAATAAATGTCCCTACGATACCAACTGCAGCTAGAGATTCGGTTGCATTTACATCAATATTGCCAACTATTGCTGTATCTGTGATAGATAGAATTGGTTCTGATACGCCAGATATTAAGGCTGGAATTGCGAGCCTATTAATTTGTCGAAGACTGATGTTGGTAGTCAATTGAATATATTAAATTTTAAAGTCTAGTTCTTTTTGCTGCTCTCCATTTATTAATGTTTACTTTTGCAGCAGAATTTTCGGTAAATTTACTTTTTAAAATTTTGATTATGAAGAATATTTTAGTTCCCATAGGTACTTCACCAAATGTAAAAAGTCATTTGCAATATGCGTTAGATTTCGCAAAATCTTTTGGCGCTACACTTTATGTTGTTCAGGTATATAATGTATATACCAAAGCTGGAACTATGATTAAAGTTGATCATATTTTAGAAAGAGAAAGCAAGGAATATTTAGACAGCCTTCTGAAACAGGTAGATTTAAAAGGGGTTGAGGTAGTTAAGAGAGTTCTAAAAGGGAATTTGATTGACACCCTTGAATTGGTTTGTAAAAAGGGTGATATTGATTTAATGTTGATAGAGCCTAGAACAACCTCGATTAAAGATGAGGTGTTTTTAGGAAAAACATCTGGAAGAATTATCAAACAAACGCAAATACCAACGTTAATTGTTCCTGAAAATTATGCGTTTAGGCCAGTTACTAGAATATTAATGGCTGTAAAATCGGCGATCATAAGAAAAGAAGGTGTGTTGTTTCCATTGAAAGAACTTCAAAATAATTTTAAAGCCATCATTAATTTATTATTGGTCAAAACACCCTATTACAATGAAGGAGATTTTGAAGTGAATGAAGAACTATCTGCACTAATCACTAATACTACAACCTCTGAAAACGCAACTACATTTCAAGGGGTCTTAGAACACTATAAATCTAATGACCCAGATATGTTGTGTGTTGTGAGAAGAAAACGGGGGTTTTTTATGAAAAAGTGGGAAAAGAATGTAATTTTAAAACGTGATTTCCATAGTCCAATTCCGGTATTGGTATTAAGAGGAATGAAATAGAGCGGGGATGTAGCTCAGTTGGCTAGAGCGCTTGACTGGCAGTCAAGAGGTCGTCGGTTCGAGCCCGATCTTCTCCACTTCTAATAATGAGGTTTTCAAGTGATTGAAGACCTCTTTTTTTTAACGTAAATTACCTATTCAAAAAGGAGATGATATGATTTGAAATTTGAAGTAACTCATTAGATAATTGTTCATTATTCCAAGGATGTTTTGTGTTAAATACATGATTAGCATCCTCTATAATTATAAGTTCACTGTTTGCATTCCATTGGTGTAATGCATGCGCTTCATCGATGCCAATTGACGTGTCATCATCACCATGAATAATTAAAAAAGGGACTTCTATTTTTTTTGCGGCAGTCTCAATATGTAACCGTTTTTTATTAGCAACAAAGTCTTCATAAAATTGAAAATAATGGGGCATTTGCTGTTTAGTTCTCCCATTTTCTACATACTTAACACCCTCTTGCTTCCACTGTTCAATATCACCAATAGTTGCGGTTCTTTTACCAAAATCACATACACTCGCTAAGGTAACAAGCTTACTTATTCTTGCATCTTCGGCCGTTTTAAGAATTGAAATTCCACCACCACGACTATGACCAATTAGATAAATTTTTGAAGTATCAATACTAGGGTTATGACTAAAATTTAGCTCCATCCAATCTATAACATCACCCAGGTCATCCAACTCTTTAGTATAGTTATTTTGGCCAAAGGCTTCCAGGTCGGGAAAATCTATTGGTTGATCAATGGTTCCACCATTATGAGAAAAATTAAATTTCACGTAACAAAATCCTGCCTGGCTAATGTATTTAGCCATTATATTCCATGCACCCCAGTCTTTAAAACC
>CAZAPO010000076.1:0-12579 GCA_964487005.1 uncultured Flavobacteriaceae bacterium | reverse complement strand
ATTCTAATTAATTTACCAAATGGATCTTCATCCTTTTCAAACAATTGTTTATAAATATCTTCAGAAATAACGGCCACTTTTCGTTTCTCATCCATATCTGTTTGGTTGATAAAACGACCTTGCCCCTTTATAAGTCTTTTCTTTTGTACAACATCTAAAAGCGGAAAATCTCCAGCCACGCTATAATTACCAGACAACAGATTTCTAACAACAAAACTGCTATTTTGGCTTCGAGGAACTACAAATTCTATTCCTTCTACATTTTCTTCAATTCTATAGGCATCTGAAAGTTTTAATTGAACGCGCCTACCTTCTTGATATCCTTTAAACGGTTTACTTGTACTTTGTCCCCAAATGAAGACCGAGTTTGTTGCAAAATCATTAAACTGACGGTTAAAGCTATTTTCAATTCCTCGCGCAGCTCCTAATAATCCAACAAGCAATAATATTCCCCACCAAACACCAATCATTGTAATGAATGTACGAAGCTTGTTTTTGCTCATACTATCAATTACTTCCTGCCAAGTATCTCTATCGAATAAAAATTTAATCATTTCTTAAGGCTACAATTGGTTTAATTTTTGATGCTCTTTTTGCTGGAACATATCCTGCTAATACTCCTGCAAGTACCAGAATAATGGTAGCAAAAATTGCGATGTCCATACTCACTCCGGCGTCTGTAATAAAATAATCCTCAAGATGTGGTCTCGCCCAGTTCAATACTCCTATGGCAGCTAATAAGCCAAGGTATCCTGCCAATGCTGTAATAAAAACTGATTCTATTAAAATAAGCCCTACTATTTTACGAGGTGGTGCCCCAAGCGCTTTTCTAATACCAATTTCTTTTGTGCGCTCCTTCACAATAAAAATCATGATATTGCTAATACCAACAATTCCAGCAATAAGTGTCCCTAGGCCAACCACAAATACAATCCCGGCTAAAGCATTTTCAAATGTTGTAACTCCCTTATTTTGGCTTGCCATGTTAAACACACGAATGGCACTTTGGTCTGTTGGTGCAACTGTGAATCTATCTTTTAATCTTTTTGTCAAGGTATTTCCAAATGCAATGGCTTCATCGATACTTAAATCTGGACTATACCCTAAATTTATTTGATCTACGTAATCGTTATTCCCATATAATAATTGCGCAGTTGATGCTGGCATATATATGATACGTTCTTCGTTATCGTTTCCTTCATCAAAGAAGGTTCCCACTACCTTATATTGAATACCGCTTATATTGATATATTTTCCAATTGGATCTTCTTTTCTAAAAAGGTCTTCTTTTACCAGTTTTCCAATTACAACAACTTTGCTTTTGTTTTGAATATCTAACTGTGAAATGTACCGGCCGTCACTTAATAAAGACTTTTCAAGGAACTGATGATCTGGAGTGACTGCTCTTACTGAGTAGTTATCCTTCTCATTTTTGTAAGTAGCTGTTAAATTTTTAAATATCCTTACGGTACTGTACTGAATTTTATCTCTAAACTTATCGTTTATAAAATCAAAGTCTTCATTTCTTAATTGAATGCGTCTTCCTGCTTGGTTTCCTTTATATGCCTTGGTTGTTTTACCTGCATTTATAAAGATGGCATTAATGGCATCATCTCCCATGGCTTCAGCAAATGTATTTGAAAGCCCATTGGTGATACCAATTAATATTGTGAATAACAAAATAGCAAAAGCCACAGTAAATCCAGACAAGACTGCTCTAGTCTTGTTTTTACTCATACTTTGAAATATTTCCCGCCAAAGATCTAAATCAAACATATTGCGATGCTCTTACTTGTGTTACTCGTTTATCTTCCATTATTACTCCGTCACGAAGTCTTACAATACGCTTACACATGTTTGCAATATCTTCTTCGTGAGTAACAATTAATAGGGTTTTACCCTCATCATTCAACTCTTGTAAAAACTCCATAATTTCGTATGAAGTTGTGGTGTCTAATGCTCCTGTAGGCTCATCTGCCAATAGTAGTTTAGGCTCTGCTGCTAATGCTCTTGCAATAGCTACACGTTGCTTCTGACCTCCCGAAAGTTCATTTGGTAAGTGATGTGCCCAATCTAATAACCCTACTTTTCCTAAATGAAATTTTGCCTTTTCTTGACGCTGCTTTCTCTTTTGACCTTGATAATATAAAGGGAGCGCCACATTTTCTAAGGCGTTCTTATAAGTAATTAGGTTAAACGATTGGAAAATAAATCCTAAAAACTGGTTTCTGTAAACTGCTGCCTTTTTTTCGGTAAGGTCTGCTATTTCAACACCATCTAATAAGTATTCTCCAGAATCTGCTTCATCTAAAATTCCAATTATATTTAAAAGGGTAGATTTACCCGAACCTGATGATCCCATAATGGCAACCATTTCTCCAGCTTCTACTTCAAGATTGATACCTTTAAGAACATGTAAACTAGAATCTCCTATTGGATAGGATTTGTGAAGATCTTTAATCTTTAGCATGGTGTAGTTAGTGTCTTTTTTGTTTGATGTCAACAATTAGACTGCAAAAGTCATCTTTTGTTACATCACAAACCTTAATTAATTGTTAAAATTAGTTTTGTTTTAACTTTCTATAAATGATATACCCTAATCCTCCAATGAGAACGTATGGTATTATCATTAAGTAAACAATCCCATTATTAATTCCTTCGGCTGCTTTTTGCCCATCTTCACTTTCAAGAACGGCACGGCACATAGCGCATTGCGAAAATGCAGTTAGTGAAAAAAATGCAACTAATAATATTGAAAGGGCTTTTTTCTTCATAGTTAACTCAATTTAATTGTTGAGCCAAGCGTATTAATTGTGTCTAATAATATGGTGAAATCATTATATAAACCACCACCCCCGATATTGCCACGTACAACCATAAAGGGAATGCAATTCTTGCAATTTTTACATGTCTTTTAAAATCGTTTGTAATAGCTCTCACATAAGTTATTAATACAAATGGAATCACAACTATTGATAAAACAATGTGCGTTAGTAACACAAAATAGTACACATACTTAATAGCACCGTCACCACCAAATTTCGTTGACTCACTTGTCATATGGTATGCTACATACATCGCAAGAAACAACACAGAAAGTGTTATAGCCACTTGCATTAATCTCTTATGTAAGCTTTGTTTCTTGTTTCTTATGGCCCAAAATGCAGCAACCAATACAAAAGCTGTAAAAGCATTGATAGTGGCATAAATTGGTGGTAAAAAACTTAATGGTTCTACATTAGGAATTTTAATTCCAAACAAGGCTGCCACAACTAAGGGTATGGCTATCGACAAAATAACGATCCACTTGTTATATTTTTTTGAATCCTTTACTTCTCCCATTATTCATTTAAAAGTTTTGCAATATCTTCCTTAAGCATTGATATTTCTTCTTCGGTCCCATCTTCATCATAACGTTCTTCTTCACTTATGATTCCGTTGTAATAAATTTTGGCATTCCCAAACGCATCGGTTCTTGATCTTATAAATCCATTTTTATCGATCAATGCAAAATTACCAGAATGTTCAAAGCCGCCGGCTGCTTCGTTATTTTGTGCAGTATAAAGATTGAATCCCTCATTGGCGAGTTTGTATATTGCCTCAATGTTACCCGTCATTAAATGCCAATTGGGATTTGTAATTCCATAATTCTCTGCATAAGCTTTAAGCACCTCTGGGGTGTCATTATCTGGATTAATGGTAAATGATGCCACTCCAAAGTTTTCATATCCTTGGAAATTGTTTTGTATTTGAACCAAGTTTCTACTCATACGTGGGCAAATTGTTGGACAAGTGGTAAAGAAAAATTCTACCAAATAAACTTTCCCTTCATAATCTTTATTGGTAATTGTATCCCCATTTTGATTGGTGAAGCTAAAATCTGGTACTTTTTTTGGTTCACCGTTGATAACCAAATATGCTAGTTTTGCCTCTTCATCAACTTGTGTACTGGCCTTTTTACTTCTACTCTCTTCTCGAGTAATATCGCCATTGGTTATTCTATCTACTATTCTTGGAACAAATAGTATCCCAAACAACAGAATAATGAATGCTATTCCAACATAAGAATAATTAGTTTTTTTCATTTCCTTTTAGGTCTTCTCCTCTTCTTGAGGTTGAATTAAAATTTCCTTTTCTTTTCTGCCTATACTCTGTGAACAAAATTCGCATGTCATCACTCATTTTATTCTTTAGCACGGCTACCTTAATACAATTGTAAGAACTAAGCCCATAAATAGGTTTACTGTCTTCAATCTCATTATCTGTTCTATCGTCTATTCGCCCTCTTTGATTTAACGCTTTATCTATAATATAGACGTTGTTAGTTGCGTAAAGTTCATTTAAAGGTTCGTTATTTTTTAAACTTTCAAATACCCTCTCAATATCTATTTCATGTCCAAAACCAAAATGCCAATATTTAAGCTCGTCATACTTAAGCAATTCTTTTTTAAGAAGTCTTGCCTCCTCTTTGGCTTCTAAAGGAAGTAAAATCAATACCTGAAATTTTTTAAATCCCTTAAATTTATCGTAAATGAGCTCTTTTAAATTTGATGCGGCCGTTACATTACTCATTGGACGACTCCCAAAAAAACCTAGTACCGTAATGTTGTCTTGAAGTTGTACCTGATCCCCATTCTCATCAACAAACTTTGAAGTTTCAAGAATGGTTTCTTGCACCGTTTCTAAAACATTGTAATTATGTTGAGATGGGTATAAAAACAACAAAAACATTACTGGAAGAAAAAACAATACTGATAACATTATTGTTTTTTTTGTGCTTCTCTTATTCATGGTGCAAAAATAAAAAAG
This sequence comes from uncultured Flavobacteriaceae bacterium, assembly GCA_964487005.1. Lineage (GTDB taxonomy): Bacteria > Bacteroidota > Bacteroidia > Flavobacteriales > Flavobacteriaceae > CAZAPO01. Next base: position 7,770 of record CAZAPO010000076.1, on the reverse strand, counting down.
ACGGCATTAATTACCGTCTTTTATATAGTTCTTTTAACATTGATTTAATCTAAAAATCACGTTTCATATATTCTGTCTTATAAACATCAAATACATAGTCGCCCTCTACTAAGAGAATGGCAACAAGGTATAAGATTAAGAATACGGCTGTCCAAACCACTACTCTACGTAATGCCTTAGTTTCGTCTCTCATATGCATGAAATCCCAAGTAATATAATATGCTTTTACTATGGTAAGGATGATAAAAATCCAGTTCAGCAATTTCATGCTTAAAAACTTCACCATTAAGGCTTCTGGTTTATAGATACCTAATGCTACCTCAACCGCTGTTACAATAGATAACAGTATTAATACTCCCCAAATCTTTTGGGTATTGGATTTAAATTTAATTAAACCTCTTAATATTTCTAATTTATGTGCGTGACCTGCCATTTGAAATTATATTATCTAAAATTATACTAGGTAGAAGAATGTAAATACAAATACCCAAACTAAATCTACAAAGTGCCAGTAAAGTCCAACTTTTTCAACCATTTCGTAGCTTTTACGTCTTTCATATGTTCCTAATATCACATTAAAGAAAATTATGATATTAATAACCACTCCCGAAAATACGTGGAAACCGTGGAATCCAGTAATAAAGAAAAAGAAGTCTGCAAATAATGGTGATCCATATTCATTAACATGTAAATTAGCTCCTTCTACCACTATTTTACCATTATCTTTCAATAATTGTAATCCTTCTGCTCGTGAAAGCACTGTCTTTTCTCCTTCTTCATTGATAATTTGAGTTCGAATCAATACCTCACTATGTGATTCCATTCCTTGAATGACCTCCTCCACTGTAAAAGAAGGAAGTGTCCCTTCACTTTGAAACCAAATTCCTTTTTTCTTTTCGTTCTGAACGCGTTCACTATGGGTGTCTGCTACGGCAAACTCAGCCAAAGCAACTCTTTTAAATATTTCTTCTCCATCTTTGGTTTCGTACTTACCAAACTGCAAGATGTTACCTCCTTTTGTTTGTACAGCTCCATAATCACCTTTAATGAAAGTAGCCCACTCCCAAGCCTGAGATCCAACGAAGATCAAACCACCAATAATGGTAAGGAACATATAAAACGTCACCTTCGCTTTTTTAAGTTCATGCCCAGCATCAACCGCTAATACCATTGTAACCGATGACATAATAAGAACAAATGTCATGAATGCTACATAAATCATTGGGTAATTTCCGTGGAAAAACGGAACGTGTGTAAATACCTCATCGGCAATAGGCCATGAGTCTATAAACTTAAACCTTGAAAAACCATATGCCGCTAAGAACCCAGAGAAGGTCAATGCATCGGAAACGATGAAAAACCACATCATCATTTTTCCATAACTTGCATTTAATGGTTTATTGCCTCCACCCCAGGTTTTTTCTTTAGTTCCTGTACTTACAGCAGTAGTATCCATAGATGAATTTCGTTTTTAAAATTGCACAAAAATAATCAATTTATTTATCTAAAGAAATATAAAAAGAAAAACAAGTAAATCCATAAAACATCTACAAAATGCCAGAAGGTTGCAGCTAGTTCTAAACCAAGCATTTCGGTAGGTTTATACTTCTGTTTAAAATGATTATAAATTACTACCAACAAGCAAATTAACCCCGCCAACACATGTACAATATGTGCCACGGCTATAATGTAGATATACGACATTGTTATATTACTTGTTGGGCCAGTGAAATTATATCCTTGCTCAATAATTTGATTAAATCCTGAAAATTGACTTACCACAAAGGCGATACCCAATGCCAATGTAAGTAGTAAAAAAATAGTAGTTACTTGCCTCTTATTATTTTTTAGTGAGTTTTTAGCAATTACAAAAGTAATACTGCTCAACACAATTAATGCTACACTAATAGAAAATGCTTGTGGGAGTTGAAAATCTGTTAACCAATCTTCACGTGTGCTACTAACAATAAACGCACTCGTTAATCCACCAAAAGACATGATTAATGAAATGATACCAAACCAAAGCATCATTTTTTTTGCTCTCTTTTTCTTTTGCTCTATGCTTCCTTGTGTTAAATCCATATTATCTAATAAACTTGTCTAAAACATATACTATTTGAACCAATGTAATGTAAATTACACTCGCCAACATTAATTGTCTAGCCGCTTTTACAGTCATTTTCTTAAATAATTGAAATGCGTAATACAACATTCCAAAACCAATTACCAATACCACCAGCGCCCCAACGATTGTTAAATGCAACTTTCCAGTAAAACCAAATACCGGAATAATAGAAACAATCATTGTCCAAACCGTATATAAAATGGCTTGCATGGCCGTTGACTTATCTTGTTTCCCTGTTGGTAACATATTGAATCCCGCTTTTTTATAGTCTTCATGCAAGAACCACCCAATAGCCCAGAAATGCGGAAACTGCCAAAAAAACTGTAACATGAAAAGTGTTCCTGGTTCTATACCAAAATCATCAGTTGCGGCTACCCAGCCCAACATAAATGGGATAGCTCCCGGAATTGCTCCTACAAATACAGACAATGGTGTTTTTGTTTTTAAGGGAGTATATGCACTGGTATATAGAAATATTGATATGGCACCAAACATCGCTGTTTGCGGGTTGATAATGTATAAAATTGTAATTCCTAAAATTGTAAAAATCGTTGCTAGAATAAATGCAGATCGCACCGTCATTCTACCAGCCGGTATTGGTCTGTTTTTAGTGCGTTCCATTAACGCATCCAGATCTTTTTCAATAATTTGGTTATACGCATTTGAAGCACCAACCATAAAATATCCACCAAAAGCCAGTAATAACAAGGTATAAACATTTACCTGTTCTACAGCCAATAAGTATCCAGCTAAAGACGAAAACACAACACTTAGTGATAATCGCATTTTTGTGATCTCCTTAAAATCTGATATCACCGAAGTATTTGAAATTGAAGAATTTGTAGCTCCAGCCATTGGTTGCTTACGTGTTCAGTTTTGCGCTGGCAAAGATACTTTTAAAAATACTTTTGAGCAATGCTTAGCTTAAGTAATTACTGTTTATTTAGCATGACGTAAGTTTTCTTATATTTAGTGGACTTTATTTAAAACCTAACACTTATGAAAAATTTCAGTAACTCATTTCTTATTATTACCCTTTTTTGCTCATCTCTTCTTGTTGCGCAAAATGAAGTGGTCATAAAAACCGATAAACTTTCAGATAATGTTTATATGCTAACTGGTCAAGGCGGTAATATTGGAGTTTCTGTAGGTGATGATGGTGTGTTTGTAATTGACGATCAATTTGCGCGATTAACCCCTAAGATATTAGCAGCAATTAGAACATTAAGTGATAAGCCTATTGTGTATGTTGCCAATACTCATTTTCATGGTGATCACACAGGAGGTAATGCCAATATGGCTAAAGAAGGTGCTAAAATAATTGCTCATGATAATGTGCGTAAGCGACTCGTCGATGGCGGAAAAGATGGTTTGCCTGTGATAACGTTTAACGATAAGCTCAGTGTTTATATGAATGGCGAACAAATACTGGTGTTTCATATTGACAATGCGCATACTGATGGTGATGCTTTGTTATATTTCACTGAAAGTAATGTGCTTCACACTGGAGATAATTATTTTCATCGCCGCTATCCATATATTGATGTAAACTCTGGCGGAAGTATTGATGGATATATTAATGCAGTTTCTAGCGCACTCATTTTAATTGATGATGAAACAAAAATAATTCCTGGGCATGGTTCTGTGTCTAATAAGGCCGAATACAGTAGTTTCTTGGAAATGCTAAAGGAACTTCGAGCAAATGTTCAAGCAGAAATAGACAAAGGCAAATCAGAGGACGAAATTGTTAGTAACGGTGCTATCACCAAAAAATATGACGATTTAAACTATAGCTGGGGCTTTATAAACTCAGAAAAAATAAGAAGGGCCATTTATTTAAGTTTGGTTAAAAATTAAAAATCAAAATACCAGTTAAAGAGGTCGGTTCTTAAACCAAGGCTAAACCATACGGTGTCACTCTTGAAGGTAGAAAGCGTAGTAGCATTTGGATCAAAATTTCTATAACTTAAATAAGCAAACAACTTTAAATTGGTCATTGGGTTGACAACATAGCCAGACTGCAATTCGGCATGTACAATGTTGGTCTTTATTCCTTGTCCAACTTCTACACCTGTATCAAAAGGTCTATCGTTGTAATTTCTGTATATATCACCTCCATAACTAAAATCATCTATGCCATCATTGTAATCAAACCCCTTAGAACCAATAACAAACTTAGCATCTGCATACCACCTCCCATAATTATATCGTCCAATAAGTATGGCTTCACTAAAATTGGCTCCCCATAAATGCGCCATAGATTGGCTATTATGCCCATAATTAAGAACAATAGTATTATGCGAATACGTATATGGTCTCACTCGATTATACTCAAATTGTAAATTCAAATTGTTCACCTTAAAGGCATTGTAGTATTTTAACCCAATTTGATACCCATATTTGTTTTTCCAGCTTCTATTTCCACCTTTTACGTCACTTAATGAAAATTCATCCAATACAAATTGGCTATACACATTAATATTGTCATTAAACTTATATTTTGCTGCTGCCCCTACAATGGCATTACCGGCTCCTTGCCCGGTTTCAAATTCAATGGCTCTATAAAAAATTATAGGATTCAAATAATTTATGTCGAATCCTCTGTCGTTAGAATTAGTCCATAAAACCGATTCAAACAATCCAATATTTAATCGCTTAGAAACATTCCAACTCAAATAGTGATTTGCCATATACTTAGTTAAAAATGCTTTATCGGCCACAACCTCATCTCTAACATCTCTTAACCACATCCAGGTATTTGTATATTGAAACTTCCATAGTTTGGTATTCAACTTTAAAAATGGTGAAGGGCTGGCAACATCACCATGTAACAACGATCTGTAACCATCACCAATAAAGTTCTTCCCATGTCCGAATTGAATATTTATGAAATCGGCTGGTGAATAAGACAGATAGGCTTCGGCTACCGGGTAATCATAAGCATCTTCTTTAAAACGCTTTGCTATTCCACGACCGGGAATAATTGCTGGGTCTGGACCAAATGCTTTTAATGTTTCTGAATACCTATTAAAATAATCGGCGAAACGCCCTTGACTTTCATAAACCGAAGCCGAGAAACTTAAATTCTTACCAATGCCTCCTTGCACATAAAACCCCCTGGTATTGTTAAATGTTGAATTGAACTCTGCTTCTGAATCTTTACCAACTTGTAAATCGAAAATAGGATCGAACGTAAACCAATAATTATCTCCTTGTAATTGTACCAAATGCTCATTAAACAATTTTCTATTCCACCAATTATCAGATTCTTTCACCATAGCCTCCTTTTCTGCAGTGAAATCGTAATATTTTGATACCTCACTAAACATAAACGGTTTTGCTGCCGTGTGACTATTAGTTCCCACGAGGTTTAAACTTCTATCAAACCTTGAATACCTACTATGTACAAATGGAATATTTAAGGTGCTCTTAAATTCGTTATCCTGATATGCTGTTACACTAGCATTTAATTCATCATACTCATTTTTGGCGTTGCGTTCTATTTCTGTTAGAACTTCGTTAGTTTCGAGGTCTATGTTTTCTTGTTGATCTATTGATGAAGGATCGACCAACGGAATTTTAATTTTGTAAGAATACTGCTTGAAAACTGGTCTTCCATTATAAGTAGCAGGCTGTACATCAGGAAGATTTGAATATACCTCTTGTATAGCTTCCTTTAACTCTTTATAGGCGGCATCAATGTAAATGACCTTAAATTCTCCTTGTGCTGTTACCTCAAAAAGCACGTAAACGTCTCCCTTGTAATTCTCGTCTTTAACCACTTGGGGAATTATCAATTTTCCATGGATAATACTGGCTAGTTGATCTTTAAAACATTGATTGAGATTACTTACTACTTCATTTTGGCAATTAGGAAATATTGGAGCCTTTTCATAATTATCAAGATTTTGAGCAGATAATTGTATTGAAAAGGTGGTACATATAAGTAGGAACAATTGCTTCATTTATGCCTCAATCAAATTTGTATGTGAAGATACTACTTTTACTCGATAAACAAGGCTACCGCTAGTAGCGTTTATGCCTTAAAAAAACCGTTATCATATTTTTTGATAACGGTTTTCTGTAATTTTAATTGCTACTGCTGCACTTGAAAAATTATAGGTAGACTATAAATAACTGATACATTTTTATCTCGTTGTTTTCCAGGAATCATCTGTGGAATTTTTCCAACAACTTTTACAGCTTCTTTTTCTAAACGGTCGTGTGGTGCCCGAGCCATAATTTCGGTTACATTGCCGTCTGCATCAATTTTAAATTGTACCGAAATGCGTTGTTTACCAGTTAACCCTAATTGCTCTCCCAGACCTGTATTGAACCGTCTACTAATTAACCTGCCAATTTTTTTTGACATGCAATTCTTCCTTTCGTCATTGCTTTCAAATTTTTCACAACCTGGATAAATAGGAACTTGCTCTACCTTATTTATTCCGTAGGCTTCTTTATTATCTTCCTTTGGCTTATTTATTACTGGCGTAACGGCTATGTTGGTACTTGGAGTTTCGACCACTACTTTTTTTACCGCTTTATTTAAAGGAGTACTATTTTTAATTTGCTTAAACTTCAAGGCTAAAAGCGGTTTCCTTTGCGGAGTAACCTCTGGCTCTTTTATTGGTTGTTGTTGTGGCTCGGGTACAAAGTTCACATATACATCTGGGTCTGACAAATGAATGGGTTCTTCTATAACAATTGGTTTAATATGGAACCTCATTTCTAATAAACCATGCACCGCTAAAAGTGTTAAGATCAAGCCAACTTGAAAATAGATGGTTGAGTTTTTTCGTAAATTTGCATCATGCTTCGTGCTTTTGATCATTGACTCGTTCTGACCAACGAGTTTGTGATCTTTCTGTAAAGAATTCATAATTATTGTTTTGAAATGTTAATGTTATGAATAAAAAATCACAAGAAGCATACCAAAAAAAAATCCCGTTACTCACGTAACGGGATTTGATATTTTATCGAAAAACTACTTAGTCTTGTACTTGGAAAATAATTGGTAAAGAATAAGGTACTGTTACAGATTTTCCTCTTTGCTTACCAGGCTTCATCTTTGGTAATAAATTAATTACTCGTGCTGCCTCTTTCTCTAATCTTGGGTGTGGAGCTCTTGAACGAACACCTACAACATTTCCACTTTTGTCGATTTTAAACATTACAGAAATACGTTGTCTTCCTGTTAATCCTAAATCTCCAGCTAAGTCTGTATTAAATTTTTTCTGAACAAATTTTTGAATTTTTTCAGACATACATTTCTTCTTAGCATCGTTATTACCTTTTTCACATCCAGGGTAAATTGGCACATTTTCAATTACGTGGAAAGGAACCTCAACATCTTCTTCTACTTCTTCTACTTCTACTTCTTCAATTTCTACAATTTCTTCTTCTTCATCTGTTTCTGTAGATTCAATTACAGTTTCTTCAATTTCCTCTTCATCCTCTACAATCTCGATAACCTCTGGTGCGGCTGGTGGAGGTGGTGGAGGTGGTGGTGTTTGAATTTGTTCTGTGATTGGAATTTCCTCATCATCTAATTCATCCATTGCTAACTGACCTATATCAATAGCTTCCTTGTCATAAGTCTTATAGTTAATGGCATAATTAGTAATTAATAACATCAATGCTAG
>CAZAPO010000075.1:0-16639 GCA_964487005.1 uncultured Flavobacteriaceae bacterium | reverse complement strand
ATAGTAAATTAATAAAAAATTATGCACGCATAACATTATTTTAACAAATGAATTTTAACATGGGTTGATTCTTGCAAATGTAGCTTGCAAGAACTACATAAATTTTTTAGAAATGATATCTAATGTTTAGCGGTAGTATTATAAAATTACGGGCGATAGATCTTTTCAATAAGATTGCTATATTTTTCTTTAATGACTTTGCGCTTCATTTTCATGGTAGGAGTGAGGTGCCCACCATCAATAGACCATACTTCTGGAGTAAGTTCAAACTTTTTAATTTGTTCCCATTTCCCAAACTTCGAATTGGCTTCATTTACCTCTCGTTGGATTCGTTCTATAATTTCTTGACAAGCACAAATTGAGGTAGGATCTTTTTCTGTATTAATTTCTTTTCTATCAATCCAATCGTTAAGGAACTCGTAATTTGGTTGAATGATAGCTGCTGGCATTTTCTCACCTTCTCCAATGACCATTACTTGTTCAATGAAACGTGATTGCTTGAGTTGATTTTCCAATAATGACGGAACCACATATTTACCTCCCGAGGTTTTAAACATGTCTTTTTTTCTATCGGTAATTCTTAAAAAGCCGTCTTTATCTATTTCTCCAATATCTCCAGTATGAAAATAATCACCTGTCATGACTTCTGCCGTGCGATCTGGATCTTTGTAATAACCTTGCATAACGTTTGGTCCTTTCACAAGGATTTCACCATCTTCAGCAATTTTCACTTCTACATTATCTATAATGCGTCCGACCGTTCCTATTCTAAACCCTCCGTTGCGTTGATCGTTAACTGAAACTACCGGTGATGTTTCGGTAAGTCCATATCCTTCCATAATTGGCATCCCAGCAGCTGCGAACACGCGTGCTAATCTTGATTGCAATGGTGCGCTTCCCGAAACCATTAATTCTAAGTTTCCTCCTAAGCCTTCTTTCCATTTACTAAAAATTAACTTTCTAGCAATTCCAAGTTTCTTTTCATATAACCAGCCATTGGCTCCGTATGGTTCATATTTTAAACCTACTTCTATAGCCCAATAAAAAAGTTTCTTCTTAATACCATCTAAATCTTCTCCTCTCGCATAAATTTTATCATAAACTTTTTCATATAGACGTGGTACCGCTGTCATGACGTGAGGTTTAACCTCTTTGAGGTTATCACTAATCATTTCAATTGACTCGGCAAAATTCACACTAACGCCACAATATTGATATAGATACAAAATCATGCGTTCAAATACATGGCAGACTGGTAAAAAACTAAGTGAAACTGATTTTCCGTTATCAAACGGAACTCTCTTGGCACTATCTAATACGTTACTTACCAAATTATTATGTGATAACATGACCCCCTTTGGTTTACCTGTAGTACCTGAGGTATATATCAATGTAGCTAAGTCATTTGGTGTGACAATACTTTTTCTGTCTTCTACAACATCTTGATTGGAGGTGTCCTCTCCAAGTTTGAGTACCTCTTTCCAACTTTTAAAACCAGAAACGTCATCAAAAGTAAAAATCTCTTTTACTGGTGTTTTATCTTGAACAGACTTTATTTTATGTGCTAGATCTTCGTCTGAAACAAAGCAATAAACAGACTCTGAATGATTTAAAATGTATTCAAAATCATCATTGCTAATTGTTGGATATATAGGAACATTTTGAGCTCCTACTTGTAAAATCCCAATATCAGTAACATTCCATTCGGTTCTATTTGTTGTAGAAATAACTGCAATTTTTTCATTTGGCTTAACACCAAGTCGTATCAATCCACGACTAATTGCATTGGCTTGGTCAACATATTCTTGTGAGGTAATCGATACCCATTCACCATTGTATTTTGTTGTAAATGCTTTTGATAAATTATATGTTTCTAATTGGTAATATGGAAAATCGAATACTTTAGTAATTGGTGCTGACATCTTATCTCTTTTTGAAGAATGGAAATGTATAAAAATTATATAAGATTTTCAAGGACCAAAAAAAAGGAGCTCTTTAGGCTCCTTTAATCTCGTTTTTTATTTATGCTTTTCGCACCATTTTCTTGCATTTAAAAATGCTTCTAGCCAAGGTGAAACTTGGTCCTTTCTTCCATCTGGATAATGTGCCCAATTCCATTGGAATGTTGATCTTTCTATATGTGGCATGGTAACTAGATGACGCCCTGTTTTATCACACATCATCGCTGTATTATAATCTGAGCCATTTGGGTTATGAGGATATCCTTCATAGGCATACTTAGCCACGATATTATACTGATCTTCAGTATAAGGAAGCTTGAATTTACCTTCACCATGGCTTATCCAAACACCTAAGATTGTACCAGCTAATGTTGAAAGCATTACCGAATTATTTTCGGGTATGGTCACAGAGGTGAATGCACTCTCGTGTTTATGTGAATCGTTGTAAGTCATTTTACCATGTTCTTCATGTTCTGGATATATTTCTTCCAGTTCCATGAACAATTGACACCCATTACAAATACCCACAGATAAGGTATCTTCTCTATTAAAGAAATTGTTTAATACTTTATTTGCTTTTTCATTGTACTTAATTGCTCCTGCCCATCCTTTTGCCGATCCTAATACATCAGAGTTACTAAATCCTCCCACTGCACCTAAGAATTGAATGTCTTCTAGTGTTTCTCTTCCAGAAATTAAATCGGTCATATGAACGTCCTTAACATCAAATCCTGCTAAGTACATGGCATTTGCCATTTCACGTTCTGAGTTACTACCTTTTTCACGAAGGATTGCAGCCTTTGGCCTAGCGTTGTCAGTCGATTTTAATACTGGTAATTTACCTGTAAAATGCTCGGGAAAAACATACTTGAGCGGTTGCTGTTTGTAGTTTCTATACCTGTCTTTTGCTAAATTGTTTGCTGTTTGCTTTTGATCGAGTAAATAAGAGGTTTTGTACCAAACGTCTCGCAATCTAGAAACAGTCATTGTAAAAACTTCTGTACCGTTAATTACACTTAGCACATCGCTTTCTGTTACTTTACCTATTTCATGAATTTCTACTCCCGCATCTGTTAGAACCTTAGCTGCCGCTGCTTTTGCCTGAATCACGATTCCTGAATTTTCGGCAAATAGGACCTTGAAAGAATCTTGTTCATTCAAAGTGCTAATATCTAGTTCTGCTCCTACATTATTATCTGCAAAACACATTTCTAATAGTGTAGTCACTAATCCTCCAGAGGCCACATCATGCCCAGCAATTATTTGATCTTCTTTAATAAGTTGCTGTATGGTATTAAAGACTGTCTTAACATAGGCTGCATCTTTTACGGTTGGGGCTTTTACACCTATTTTGTTTACAACCTGAGCAAAGGAGCTCCCGCCCAATTCAAAATTGTCTTGTGAGATATTGATATAATAAATAGGGTCGTCAGTCTTTTTAAAGACAGGTTCCACTATTCTTGTAATGTCATTACAATTAGCTCCTGCCGAAATAATTACAGTTCCAGGGGCAATCACTTCATCATTTGGATATTTCTGTTTCATTGATAGTGAATCTTTCCCTGTGGGAACATTTATTCCCAAATCGATTGAAAATTTAGAAACAGCCTCCACGGCTTCATACAATCGTGCATCTTCTCCTTCATTCTTGCATGGCCACATCCAGTTCGCCGACAATGATACACTTTTTAAGCCATCTTTTAAAGGAGCCCATATAATGTTTGTTAGCGCTTCAGTAATACTATTTCTACTTCCCGCAACAGGATTGATTAATCCAGATATTGGTGAATGTCCTACAGACGTGGCAACACCTTCTTTACCTTTAAAATCTAGTGACATTACGCCAACATTGTTAAGTGGTAATTGTAAGGGTCCAACACATTGCTGCTTGGCTACATGGCCTCCAACACACCGATCAACTTTGTTTGTTAACCAGTCTTTACACGCTACTGCTTCTAATTGTAATACATGATCTAAATAATCATAAAAATTGTCTCTATTATATGTGACATCTTTATAATTTCTTTCAATTTTTGAATCGTGCATATAAGTCTTTGGTGAGCTTCCAAACATATCCTCTAAGTCAAGATCCATTGGTTTGTTACCTTTTGAGGACGATTCAAATGTAAATCGATCATCGCCTGTTACTTCACCCACGGTATACATTGGTGACCGCTCGCGTTCGGCAATTCTCTTTAAAGTATCTATGTGTTCTTCAGAGATAACTAACCCCATGCGCTCTTGAGATTCGTTACCAATAATCTCTTTGTCTGATAGGGTAGGATCTCCAATTGGTAATTTGTCTAAATCTATTTTACCTCCCGTTTCTTCAACGAGCTCTGAAAGGCAATTTAAATGGCCTCCAGCACCATGATCGTGAATTGAGACAATTAGATTCTCATCGCTTTCAACCATCCCTCGAATGGCGTTTGCAGCACGTTTTTGCATTTCTGGATTTGAACGCTGTACAGCATTTAATTCAATCCCCGATGCAAATTCACCAGTATCTGCTGAAGATACTGCAGCACCACCCATTCCAATGCGGTAATTTTCACCACCTAGAATTACCACTTTATCGCCCTTTTTCGGGGTGTCTTTTAGTGCTTGTTCTGCTTTCCCATATCCAATACCACCAGCCAGCATAATAACCTTATCAAACCCTAATTTTCTTGCATCTTCTTCATGTTCGAAGGTGAGTAGTGATCCACAAATTAGTGGCTGTCCAAATTTATTTCCAAAATCTGAGGCGCCATTGGAAGCTTTTATTAGAATGTCTATTGGAGTCTGGTATAACCAATTGCGCTCGTTCATACCATTTTCCCAGGGCCTGTTTTCTTCTAATCGCGAATACGATGTCATATAGACAGCAGTTCCAGCTAATGGAATTGCTCCTTTACCTCCTGCCAGACGATCTCGAATCTCACCTCCAGATCCTGTTGCGGCCCCATTAAAAGGTTCTACAGTAGTTGGAAAATTATGTGTTTCTGCTTTTAATGAAATTACCGAATCAAATTCTGATGTTGTATAATAATCAGGAACATCTGGACGTTTAGGTGCAAATTGCTCAACCCGAGGACCTTTTATAAATGCTACATTGTCTTTATAGGCAGAAACTATGTCGTTTGGATTTTCTTTAGAGGTCTCTTTTATTAATTTAAAAAGTGAACTTGGTTGTTCTTCACCATCTATGACAAAGGTCCCATTAAATATTTTGTGACGACAATGTTCTGAGTTTACCTGGGAAAAACCAAAAACCTCAGAGTCTGTCAATGGGCGTCCTATTTTTTCGCTAACACCTTCCAAATATTCAATTTCATCGCTGCTTAAAGCGAGACCTTCTTGAATATTATAGGCAGCAATATCAGTAATTTCTTGTATGGGTTCTGGTTCTATGTCAATGGTAAAGGTTTCTTGATTCAAACCATCAAACTTTTGAGAGATCATGGGGTCATAGTCTGTGAAATTTGTTGGAACATTTTTAAATTCCTCAATTCTTATGATACCTTCAATTCCCATGTTTTGAGTAATCTCAACTGCGTTGGTACTCCATGGTGTAATCATAGCTGCTCTAGGACCAACAAAAAAAGCATCTAGTGATGCTTGTTCAATTTTAGGCTGTTCGCCAAAAAGCCATGTTAATTTTGAGATGGTTAGGGTTGATAATTCTTCTGTTGTTTGAACAGCAAATACCTTGCTGTTTGTGTTTCCAAAGAAATGAATCATTATGTGTTAGTTTACGCCTGCTTTCTTGACAGACAAGGTTGTAAATTTCAAAGTGCAAATTTACTTTTTTTCATTTGATTTTCAGACTAAATAATAAGGTTAATTGATGAGTTATTCACGGATTAATTCACAATTGAAAATACTTTGTGAGTAGATGTTTAACTGAGGGGTAATAAGAACGTCCAAAAAGGTTTAAATGAACGAGTAAGTAATATAGTTGATAGAGCTCAATTCTGCTGTTTGTAAATGTATCTTTCGGAATTATTTGATGATATGCTTCATAGAACGAATTATCAAATCCGCCAAAAAGTTTACTCATAGCTATGTCTACTTCACTATGCCCAAAGTAAGTCGCTGGATCAATTAAATAAGGACTTCCATTAATTGAAAATATATAATTACCACCCCATAAATCGCCATGTAACAATGAGGGCTTTATATTTTCAAACATTGTCTGGCAAGATTCTTTCATTTGGTTTTTTGAAGGAGTTTCTGATTGCCCTAAAAGTTTCTTACTATTTGCAATTTCTAACTGTGGTTGTAATCGTTCTTCGATATAAAATTCTAGCCAATTGTCATATTTCTTGTTTGATTGGTGTAAACTCCCAATAAAATTGTCAATATTAAAACCAAACTCGTCTTGTGTATTTAAATGTAATTGGGCTAATTGCTTTCCAAAAAGTTGCATCTCCTTGCTTGTTGGAGATTTTGGGGTAATCCATTCCATTAGCAAGTATGAAGCACCATTATGTTCTCCAGTTTCATGAACTTCTGGTGTTAGAATAGCTAGAGAATCCTTAATGGTTTTTAAACCTATTGCTTCTGTTTTGAACATTTTAGAGGCGAATAAACCAGTATTGATTTTTATAAAGAATACAGCATCTTTCGATTCTAGTTTATACGCATTTGATATATCACCACCTGAAACCGAATGATGAGCTAATATCTTTCGGTCTAAACTGTTTTCAAGATGTATTAAAAATTCTTTGGAAAGCATATGTAAAAATAAAAAGACCATTCAAACGAATGGTCTTTTTATTCACTGTTTATTTACAGTTATTGTATTATTAGTTTTTTTGTTACTGAATTTAATTCATTAGAAAGTCTTACCAAGTATACACCTTTGTTAAAGTTTGTTACATCTATGGTATTGTTTGTTGGTGTTATAGTTTTAAATAAAACCTTCTTTCCTAGAACGTCATAAAACTCGACATTTAAGTTTGATTTTGTTGTTACACGTACCATGTTTTGCTTTGCAGGATTTGGAATAATTTTAATTTCATCTAATTCAAAATTTTCCGACCCCAAGGTGTCATAACATGTCCATGAAAGATCATCAAACTTCACTCTATTGCTTGCACCTGAATTTCCATCGATCACAATAGAAACAGAACCACTAATATTAATATTTGGCACTGTTATGGTTTGCTGTGTGGCATCATATGCAATGGTACCAACAACACCTCCATTTACTTTAAGATTGAATGTTCCACTACCACCAGAGAAAACACGTTGGGTTGTGACGGTTAAACTAGCAATCCCTCCTCCAACTGTTGGTGCGGTTATTGCCCCATTTCTTACTGTAATTGCTCTACTATTTAATGTTTGATCGGTTCTGGCATCTGTTGCTGTCCATGCGCCTCCATCATCACCAGTCCAATTTCTCGTTGTATAACTGCTTGCTGATGCAGGAATATTTTCGAAAGTCTCGGTAGTACATCCAGTACCACCGCCACCACCGCCACCAGACGACCAAATCATAGTAACAAATTCTGGATGATCTACAAATGGATTGGCATTTCCTTGAAAATTATAAGCTGCATTATTTCTATCGATTTCTGCTTGAACCACAGGGTCGTTAGCATGCCAATCTAATAAAAGGTCAACAAACCAATCTTCATAAACTTGATCGCTTGTTCCATTAAGCATTGCGTGACTCCATGAAGCCACCTGTGTTTCATATCGCACCGCAAAGTATAATAGGGCACGAGCAATATCTCCTTTAAATTCATCTATGGGTTCAAATACGGTTCCAGAATAACTCCCAAAAGTATTTGGACCAACTTTAGAACCATTATTAGAAGTCCATGTTGGACTACTAACTTCTCCAAATGCAAAACTTCCTCGTCTGTTATTGACATAACCATCGCTTGGAATCACCTGATGTACATCACTACGCATTGGGTAATTTTCACTGTATACCGACTGTGGCATTAAATGTTCTCGATTGTAACAGTCGTTTTCAGAATTATAACTTCCACATTGGTTACTTCCATGGGTATAGAAATAAGAGTCGGTACCTGCAGGATTTTCGGAATAAAAATCTAGTACAGACCCGTCATTTTCATAGTAGTCATCAGAATGTGTAGTTTGATAGGCTAAATAGAGTGCACTGTATCCTTGATCAACATGCCCTGTAGAAACAATATTGTACAATTGCGTTTTAAGGGTATAGCCTGTTCCAGTGGCAGTATCGTAATAATTTGCCGGAATTTGTCCATAACATAAAGAGGTAAATAATAAGAGGTAATAGTAGATTTTCTTCATTCGCATTATTTTTTTTCTAGTAAAGCCATATAGAATCCGTCAAATCCAGATTCATGTGCTAAGACTTTTCTGTCTTTTACAAATATAAACTCTTTTCCTGATTCTGATTTTAGAAAGGCATTCACCTGATCTTGATTTTCTGAAGGGAGAATAGAGCAAGTTGCATAAACCATTTTTCCACCAGATTTTAGCATTTTAGAATATTGTTGCAATACCTCATGCTGGGTGTTTTTGATGGTATCAATAAATGAGGGTTCTAATTTCCATTTGGCATCTGGATTTCTCCTCAAAACACCTAAACCAGAACATGGCGCATCAATTAAAATTCTATCGGCTTTATTATGCAATTTCTTGATAGGTTTGGTAGAATCTATAACCTTAAGGTCAATGTTATGAACCCCATTTCTGCGTGCTCTTACCTTAAGTTTTTTAAGCTTACTTTCATAAATATCCATCGCAACAATGTTTCCTTTGTTTTGCATCAAAGATGCTAAATGCAATGTTTTTCCTCCTGCGCCTGCACATGTATCTATAACTTTCATACCTGGTTTAACCTCAAGGAAATCGGCAACCAATTGTGAGGAGGCATCCTGAACTTCAAACCATCCATTTTTAAATGCTTGTGTCTTAAAGACATTTGCTCGTTTCACTAATTTTAATGCCGAAGGGTATTTAGGTAAAATTTCAGTCTCAATAGCTTCTTTAGCCAATGCCGCCTGCAGCTCCTTTTTGGAAGTTTTTAAAGTATTAACTCTAAGAATTACATCTGCCTGTTTGTTTTGGGCTGCAATCTCTTTGGTCCAAATTTCTTCTCCAAGTTCTTCTATTCCTAGCTCGTCAATCCAATCTGGAATAGATTCTTTGTAAACTCTAATCTTTGATAATTCATCAAACCTTCCTTTAATCTTTCTTGTTGGCGTTTGTTGAAAATATTTCCAATCGGGTAATCTAATTCCTTTCAATGTGGCCCAAACAGCAAAAAGTCTCCAAACATCATCTCGATTAAAAGGTGCTTTAACATTTGCGATTTCTGCATATAATCTTTTCCATCTTACAATCTCGTAGGTCGTTTCGGCAACAAAAGCACGATCCCTACTTCCCCAACGTTTATCTCGCTTTAGGAGTTGTTGAACTACTTTATCGGCATACATGCCTTCGTTGAATATATCTAGAATTCCATCAACAACGGCAAAGCAAAGATTTTTGTGTAATCGCATAGTCTTAAATCAGTTTGCAAATGTAAAGCTTTAAACCGAATTAAACTTTTTCAATTTAAAGAAGTCATAGTAAAGAACAAATCGTAAACCTATTTTTAATGACTTCACGAAAATTTAGCCGCAATTTAATTTTAAGTTTTTCAATTTTGGTCATGGTATCTTGCTCTCTTGGTGATGACACTAGTACCAATTCTAATGAAAATAACAATACAAATAATGATGCCGAATACGATATTTCTGCAATTCTAGATTACTTTTCTGGCACTGGTCTAACCTATGAGGTGAACGGAAATACCGTTACGTATATCACTCAAGACTTACCTAATCATACAAGCCCTTATTGGCCAACAAACCATGAATTGTACGAGGCTTATAATGGAACAAATTTAAATTGGAGTCAGAATCCAAATGAAATTTCTACACAAAATATCACTTTAACGATACCACTCAAACCTTCTGAAGCAAATAATCATGAAGCAACACCACTTGGACCTATTGGTATTGCAAGGAACGGGGTGGTTTTTTATAATCAGTATGCTGGTCCAAATAACCAAGCATTAACTTTTGAGATCAATTCGTTTGATCAATGGTTGGGTCACCCTCAACAATTTGGACAATACCATTATCATCAAGAGCCAACATTTTTAACAACACAGTTTGGTGAAGATGCATTTTTAGGATTGCTGGCAGATGGTTTTCCTGTGTATGGTCCCCTAGAAAATGGGACCTTACTAACTTCAACAGATCTTGATGAGTTTCATGGACATTTTGGTATTACGGATGATTTTCCAAATGGGATTTATCATTACCATATCACGGCTGATGATCCATATATTAATGGGAATGGTTATTACGGAACACCTGGAAATATTACCAACTAAATGAGAAAATTGACCTTTTTAGTGATCGTTAGTTTTGGACTATTATGCTATACCTGTGTTCAAGAGTCCAATAATTTGGTGCTTCATGCGCAACATAATGAGTTGGTTCTTAATAATGGTGTATTGATGTATAAGGGAAGGCCCTTTAACGGTATGCTTTTAGATCACTATTCAAATGGAGCCAAGAGGATGGAGGTCATGTATCATGATGGTAGAAAGCATGGTAATGAAATTCAATGGTATGACAATGGAACTGTTGCTACAACTAGAAATTACCTAAATGGGAAAAAGAGTGGGTTGCATCAGGGATATTGGGAAAATGGTAATTATAAATTTGTTTATCATTTTAATAGCCATGGCGCATATCACGGGAATATAAAAGAGTGGTATAGCTCTGGAGCGCTCATGCGAGATTTTAATTATTTGAATGGGAAGGAAAATGGAACTCAAAAAATGTGGATGCAAAATGGCAAAATTCGTGCAAACTATGAGGTTGTGAATGGCGAACGATTTGGGTTAATTGGATTAAAAAAATGCTATCAGGTGAGCAGTAATACTAATATTAAAGAATTATGAAAAGAATTTTTGTAATAATGATTTCTTTGCTTAGTCTGGGATCATGTAACACCAAGGAAACTAAATCGGTTCTTACTTCTACAAATCTAACTAGTGTAGAACAATTACCATATTTTGATTCGGCCGATTTTACACCACGTTGGTCAAAACCAGCGCATAGAATTCCTGAATTCTCTTTTATTAACCAGAATGGAGAGACTATAACCAATGATGATTATAAGGGGAAGATTTATGTTGCCGATTTCTTTTTTACCACTTGTCCTGGCATTTGCCCAAAATTAGAAAAGCATATGAGTCTTTTAGAAGTTCATTATCGGGATGATAATGAGATTAAATTTTTATCCCATACTGTTATGCCATGGGTTGATGATGTAGAAACTTTGAAAGGTTATGAAATTAATAACGACATAAATGCTACCAAATGGAATTTGGTGACTGGTGAGAGGGATGCGCTTTATGAAATTGCTAGAAATGGATACTTTGCCGATGAAGATTTTGTAAAGACGCAAGATGAAAGTGAGTTTATACATACCGAGAATTTTATTTTGGTAGACAAAGAGGGGTTCATTAGAGGTGTGTATAACGGAACTATAGAGTTGGATATTAGACGATTAATGCGTCACATAGATATTTTAAAAAGAGAAAGTTAAATTATCGCTATCATTTATTTTGTGAGATGAGCTTCTACTAAGTGTAGAAGCTTTTCTATTTTTACAAAAACTTTTTCTTTATGAAGCAATTACTAATTGTAGCCCTAGCACTCATACTTTTTTCTTGTAATAAGCAGCCAGAATTTGTTCCAAGAGACTTTAGTAAGGTTGAAATGAATACTATTTTAGAAGATTCGACGCTTAGTATTCGTGCCATAGATATATTAAATGATGGTAGTCTGGCGTTTGCTGCAAACAATAGCACTTATGGGTTATTAAATGCAGGTACAACTAATTGGCTTATTTCAAAACAAGAACACGATTCTCTAAATCTTCAGTTTAGAGCAGTGGCACACACTGCTGAAGATTTTTTTATGCTTTCTATTGGGAACCCAGCATTATTATATAAAACTACCAACTCTGGAATGCAATTGGTATACAAAGAAGTGCATGAAAAGGTATTTTATGATGCCATGCTTTTTTGGAATGACATGGAGGGTATAGCAATGGGCGACCCTACAAATGACTGTATAAGCATTATTATAACTAGAGATGGAGGATCTACCTGGACCAAGGTTTCTTGTGACTTGTTACCTGATGCCATAGAAGGTGAGGCGGCATTTGCAGCAAGTGATTCTAATATTTCAATAGTAGGAGACCATACCTGGATTGCAACCGGTGGCATGGCAAGTAGGATTTTATATTCTCCAGATAGAGGAAAGCAATGGGAGGTTTTTGAAACGCCCATTATTCAGGGAACATCAACTACCGGAATGTATAGTATTGACTTTTATGATGAGCTCAATGGATTTGCTATTGGCGGAGATTATACCCAGCCAAAGGAAAATAAATCAAATAAAATGGTAACCATAGATGGGGGCAAATCCTGGGAAATTGTAGCAGATGAGCAAACCCCAAACTATAGAAGTTGTGTGCAATATATTGATGGGCGAGAAGGGCAGGAGTTAGTGGCTGTTGGCTTTAACGGAATTGATTATAGTAACGATGGCGGTTATAGTTGGAATACCATTAGTGATGAAGGATTTTTTACGATAAGATTTATAAATGATTCTACAGCATATGCGGCTGGTAGTGGACGTATAAGTAAATTACATTTTAAATAAAAAAACCGCTCAATGAGCGGCTTTTTTATGGAAAATTTCTTTTCATTTTATCACTTTGTCCACGCTCTCTTAATCGTTTCATCAGCATTCTGTTAAAACTATCTTCCGCAGATTTGAGTTTAATGATTTTTTTTGCAGGAATAACATTGCTCAGATCTTTGAGTAATTTTATTTCGGCTTGATGCTCTAATTCTTCGATGGCTAAATAATCTTCAATAATTTGTTTTGCATCGCTTTCAGATACATTTTCACTCCTCATCCGTTCACGCAAATCACGCATATCTTTTCTACGTAATTGATGCATTGTTTCATCAAAGATATTGTATATAGGCCAGAACTTTTCTGCCTCAGTAGGTGTTAAATTTAATTGTTCTGTAATGTAAGCAACTTTCTGCGCCTTAATTTTTTCTTGCATCATTTTACCACCTCTTTGTGCGAAACTCACAAAGCACGCTAATAGTAAAATTGGAGTAATTAATCTTTTCATGTTCATCGTTGTTATTGGTCTAAGATTGATTCCATATCAGCATTTTCTAATAAATAATCTTCTAAACTATCATCAGTAAATGTATTTGTAAATATCTCGGTGTCTAGTGTTGTTAATTCTTCTTCAGTAAGCAATGCTGCCAATTCATAGGTGTCAATACCCTCATCAATAATATAACTTTCAACCATCTCATCATCTAAGGTTTCCAGATTCAATGAATTACCAGTATTAACAAAAACAGCAACTAATATTAAGATGGCAGCTGCTACACCCGAAAGGTAAACAAGATTACTTCTTCTAAAGATTGAAACTACTTTTGTCTCCTCTTTAGGTAATTTACTCATTATAACATCTTCCAATCCATCTAAATAACCATCGGGCATCATAAAACTGGATTCATTACCTTTTTTGAGTGCATTGTCTAATTTTATTTCATCAATTATACGATCCTCTAAATTGGTAAAATATCCCTTAGGTGCTTTAAATCCTGATTGCTTTATGTTGTCTAGTTTACTCATTTTATTCTTAGACTTAATTTAACCCAAAAGGTTTAATTTCCAGTTAAATATGATTCAATTTTTTTAACCGCCAAATGATATGATGCTTTCAGTGCACCTTCACTGGTTTCTAATACCTCAGACATTTCCTTGTATTTCATGTCGTCAAAGTATTTCATATTAAAAACTATTTGTTGCTTTTGAGGTAGCGTAGCTATAGCTTGTTGTAATTTAATTTGTATCTCGTTCCCATCAAAATGAACGTCAGACTGCAAATTATTAACTGCGTGCATTTTAACTTCTTCACTTGTTACCTGCATGCGTTTGGCATTTTTGTTAAGATGCGTGATCGATTCATTGGTGGCAATTCTATACATCCACGAATACAATTTACTATCACCTTTAAATTTATCAAGATTTCGATAGATTTTTATAAAGGTGTTTTGCAGAACATCATCTGTATCGTCATGTGAGACAACAATCTTTCTTATATGCCAATACAAACGTTCCTTATAGAGTGCAATTAGTTCTCTAAAGGCTTTTTCTCTTGTAGTGTCAGATTTAAGTTGTGATAAAAGAAGTTCTTCGCTATGCACAAAAAAGCAATTTGGTCTTTAGACATTTGAAGTTACTAAAAGTTTAATTGGTTAAGAAAAAAGTTTCTTTTTGAGTAATAATTGTAAATAACTATAAATCAACTATTTAGCAATATAAACATCGATTAAGTGTAAAAAATAATCGATAAAATGCAATTTTTTCTTGGTGATTCGTAAAATATGTTATATGTTTACATCGTCTTAACCTACTAAATGTTACCATTTTCCCCAAATATGGTAATAGGAGAGAAAAGGATGTGCCCCAATACATCCTTTTCTTGTTTTTTATAGGTAATCAAATTTTTATTGGAACGACTGCATGGTCACCAAATTACTGTATACTCCTTCTTTCTCAAGAAGTTCATGGTGCTTGCCTTGTTCTACAATCTCACCTTTTTGCATGACAATAATCTCGTCGGCGTTTTGTATTGTTGAAAGTCTGTGCGCGATAACAATTGAAGTTCTGTTTTTCATCATATTCTCCAAGGCCACTTGTACCAAGCGCTCACTCTCGGTATCTAATGCTGATGTTGCTTCATCGAGAATCATTATTGGTGGATTTTTTAAGACCGCTCGCGCAATGCTTAAACGTTGTTTTTGTCCACCAGAAAGTTTGTTCCCTGAATCTCCAATATTAGTATCGATACCCTTAGGAAGGTCTTTTACAAACTCCCAAGCATTTGCAATTTTCAATGCTTCTATTAGTTGATCGTCTGTTGCATCTTCATCACCTAGAAGAATGTTGTTCTTAACAGAATCATTAAATAAAATAGAATCTTGTGTTACGAGTCCAATTAAACTTCTAAGTGAATGTTTGGTGATGGTTCTTATATCTGTATTGTCAATCGTAATAGCTCCATCGGTAACATCATAAAAGCGGGTTACCAAATTAGCAATGGTCGATTTTCCGCTCCCCGATTGTCCAACCAAAGCTACTGTTTTGCCCTTTGGCACGGCAATAGAGAAATTTTTTAAAACCAACTCCTGCTCATATTTAAATGATACGTTTTGTAATTTAATTTCTGAGCTAAAATCAGATTTATCTGTTGCTTCTGGATGGTCTTCTATGGTAGATTTCGTATTTAATATTTCTAAAACACGTTCTGCTGCTGCATTACCCTTTTTTACTTTGTAGCTAGCTTTACTAATTGCCTTTGCAGGGGTAAGGATATTATACGCCAATCCCATATAAACTAAAAATAAACCTGGATCTAATGAGGCATCATTTAATACCATTTGTCCACCATACCAAAGTAATACAGCGATGGTTAAAATACCTAAAAACTCGCTTGTTGGACCAGCTAGATTCTGTCTGTTAAGTAGACTATTTGAGAATTTATAAAATCTATTTGTTGATTCTTCAAACTTTTTACCAAATATCTTCTCAGCATTAAATCCTTTAATCACTTTTAATCCCGATAGTGTTTCATCAACAATGGAGAGAAAAAAACCTTGTTCTTTTTGAACTTTATTAGATTTTCTTTTTAAAGATTTTCCTATAAGTGAAATTAAGAACCCCGATATTGGAATAAAAATAAAGACAAAAATGGTTAGTTTAGAACTTATAAGAAACATAGAAATTATGGTGAACAATATCATTAAGGGTTCTCGAACAATAAGTTCTAAAATAGATAAGAAGGAATGCTGAATTTCTAACACATCGGTTGAGATTCTAGACATGGTATCTCCCTTTCTTTTCTCTGTATAAAACGAAATGGGTAAACTTGTAATTTTATGATATAATTCATTTCGCATATCGGTTAAAACACCATTTCTCAAGAACGTAATAAAGAACATTGCCAGATAGCTAAACAGGTTCTTTAATAAAAAGGTGCTTACAACCAAAATAACCATAAAAATGAGCACATCTTCACTTCCTTCTGCTTTTTTCTGTGTAACAAAAAAGTTCAAATAATCTTCACCATAAGTTGTAATTTTCCCAAGGCCTTCCCATACAGGTTCTTCATTAAGTGGTTTGGTATCACCAAATAATACTTTAAGCATAGGAAACAATGAAATCATTGATAAGGTACCAAACAATGCATAAAAAATATTAGCTATAATATTAAGTATAGCATAGCCTTTGTACGGTTTGGCGAATCGTATTATTTGCTTAAAATAATGCATTAACTATAGTTTCAGGTCTTTTAAAATACCAGCAATTTTAGTGTCTAATTCTGTTCCTACTGCTGTATAGTCATCTGTTGATGCTAAAGGTGCATTCACACTAATGTAGAACTTAATTTTTGGTTCGGTACCACTTGGCCTTAATGCTATTTTAGATCCGTCTGCCGTATAATAAATCAATACATTAGATTTTGGAATGTCGAGGGTGCTTTCAGCATTTGCGAGCATATCTTTTGATATAGAAAGCTCGTAA
>CAZAPO010000074.1:0-3129 GCA_964487005.1 uncultured Flavobacteriaceae bacterium | reverse complement strand
CTATGGTCTGTAGTTAAGGCTAATTCTTTAAAAGTCTCGTCGGTTGGGTAGCAATAATAATCTCTAAATCTCTTATCATTGTAATTTTTGATGGTTTCCTCTCTATGAGGAATTTCCATTGCATAAACCAAGGCTCCTTTTTGTAAATATGATTCATTATTTTTTGCTGTTTGAACTTTGACGTTGTTTATAAATTGAATGGTTAAGGTGTCTTGTTGCTGCCACTCTTTGGTAATTTTATAGTATCCATTATCAAAACCATTGAAGATTGATTCGTCTTTGATGCCCTCAGACCAATGAGGTTTTCTAACATAAAAACTGAACTTTTGAGGAGCATCCAACTCGAATTTAAAAGTTATTTGATCAGACATCGGATAATTAGTGATTTGTTCAATCGAAACCCCAACACCATTTATTGTTGTTACTAATCGTGAAGGGCCAAACATTGTTGCGGCTATACCTTCATTATTTTTCAACCACATTTGCTCCAAAAAATATGTAAAGTTCCTGCCATAGTTGGGTACACAACATACAGCAGGTTCAGAATGTGTTGGTGAATATTTATAACGAGGATCGTCTCTTGATTCGCCATTTTCATGATGTTTACCATCAATAATGTAACAGTTATCTGATTTGCCATATGTTATTGCGGTTCCCTCTCTATTTCTAAATCCAAGCATCCCGTTATAGGTAAGTTTTTCGGCTGCATCGGCGAAACCAATGTCGCCGGTTTTTTGAAGTAAACTACCGTATGAGTTTCGTAATTCGAGCATGGTACAATATTCACTACTAGTATTTGTTGGGTGTGCTTGTAACTTTGCTATCCATTCATTGCCATGTCCAGCACCGCTTGGAAGAATGCAAATACCAAGTTTATCTAGCATATGGTTATAGGCTTTTTCTAACTCTTTATATCCTGTGTTGTAATAGGCATTAGCCATTGTTCTAATATGTTCGTAGGTGTGTACTGCGTGTCCTTGGTACAATGAGTCTTTTTCTATTAAATAAGGATAGCGTAAGTCATTAAATGAACGATTCACAGAGTATGTGGAAAACGCTTTGTACAAATACGTTGCGTAATTTTGATACGCTTTATTAGATGTAATTCTGTATAGTGTTTCACAAACATCGGTAAGCATTAAACCATGAGTTACTCCTCCAAATGCATTTTTTAGGTAAAATGGATTTTTACTATTTTCTCCATAGTGCTTCATGGTAACCGCCATGGCTTTTTCAACCGCTGTAAGTACCTTTTTGTTATTGGTAATTTCATAATAAGCTAACATGGTTCTAAAAGCGGTGGTCTGCGCCCATAATTCACCATTTGAACCTTCATGCTGGTATCGTAGATTAGGTTTGTAAATACCAATATACCCGTCTTCGTCTTGTGATGCCAATAGGTTTTTAATAATTGCGTGCGACTGTTGAATCGCTGACTCATTATTGGTAAGAAAAGCATGTCGAATAAATCCGTCCCACCAGTTTCCAATGGTTTCTGCATTCCACCACATGATTGATTTTTCCCATGCTGCTCCCGTAAGCACTAGATCACCCATTTCTGGAATATCTTCCATTCCGCCTCGCCTGGACGTATTGTATAAATCGTCAGATTTGATCCCAGGGTAGAGCTCGTCTAATGCTCCAACAACCCCATTTTCTAAATCGTTCTCCATCATATTTAAAATCCAGCCTTTAGGATGTATACTGCCAGTGGGGAATTGTTCGAACTTTGCTTTTATTGGATTTTCTGGAGTATTAAAAAACTCAAGCTTATCACTATCATCAATGATACTGTCAAATACGTTATTGACATTATTATTAAAATTCTCGCCTTGTGAGTTTTTCTTTTTTGAACAAGAAAGTAGAATTATCGAGAATAGTAATATGCTTATGGTTTTCATTTGATATTGGTTTTTAGATGTTTTCTTATTTCTACATTTAAAGACTCTTGATCTGCCAAGACTTTATTTGTAAATGGCGCTGTTGGCATGTATGGAATGGGGCCAAACTCTGAAGTTATTGTCAGTACTTTTTTATCATGATGTCGAATTATATCTTGCCACCAAGAAGTATATCTTTCAAGATGGTATATCCATTCTGGAGCGAAGGGATTGTTTACTTGCGATACCTGTTCGCTGCCAACTCTGGCATGAATGTGGGCAATATTAGGAGTAATTTTTTTAATTACTTCTTCTTGATCCTGAAGCATTGATTCTGACACTACGCACCAATGAGAAAAATCTGCTACAAAACGTATTTGAGGAAACATGTCGAGATAGCGCAATGTTCCTTCAGAATGAAATGTGAATCTACCACGGTGCATCTCATGATAAATAGGGATCCCATGTCTTACTGAAAATTCTTCTATGGCATCAATTATTTTACAATTATCTGAAAACGAATAGTAATCTTTTCCGGTATGCGAGTTAATAAAGTCGGGGCTAAATGCTGCTATGGTTTTTAACCTGTCAAGAACACGTTCTAAATACTGCTCTGTAGTTTCCTTTTGATTGCCTAAAACTTGCTGTGCAACAAAAACAAATGAAGTATCACTGTTTTTCTTCTTTTCAATCAGTGCCGTAAAGGATTCTATAAAGGATTTGTCTTTTGGGATGTTTATTTCAATTCCATCAAAAGCGTGTTCCTCAACTTTATTAAGAAAGGCTTGCGGACTTAGTGATTCACTGCCCCAAAATGGATATAGGTATTTTACGGCCATTAATAAAGAACAGGGTTTAGTTCTGTATTTATTATTTCACCAATTGTAGCTCCTGGACACCAGGTTTCCCAATCATTCTGTTGTCCTGGATTTGACGGTTTTTTAAGTTTCATGTTTTTGTCCATATAAATTACCGTCATCACCTTTCTTGTCTCATTTGTGGTATTTGCACCAGCGCGATGAAAAACCCAACCAGAATGAAAACTAACTTCACCTATGTCAAAAGCCTCAATTACATGTTTATAATCGGTAACTTTTAATCGCTTTTCAATTATTTTTTCACTATCGTCACTAATCGCTAATTCTCTACCTTCCATTATTTGGTGACTACCTGCGCTAAATTCGAGTGGTCCCATTTCTAATGGAGTTTTTTGTAAAGGAATCCAAGCGGTAATTGTTTTATCTGAGGC
>CAZAPO010000073.1:0-2541 GCA_964487005.1 uncultured Flavobacteriaceae bacterium | reverse complement strand
TTGATTGGGCACCAGAACCATTAATTACCATGCAGCAATTAATTGCCATTGGTGTTGATAGAATTCTCACCTCTGGGCAGGAGTCCTCAGCCGAAAAAGGGCTTGATTTGCTGTTTAAACTAAAAAATGAATCAAAGGGTGACATTGGTATATTACCTGGTGGTGGAATTAATAGCAAAAACGCAAAAAAATTTGCCGATGCTGGGTTTGATGAAATTCATGCATCAGCAACTAAGGTTGAAACAAAAATTGAGGACCCTAAAATAACTATGAACAGCGAAAAGTTCTTAGATGATAGTATTGAATGCTATTCTGATATGCATATTATAAAACAGCTAATCTCAGCAATAGCTTAGGTCTGGTCTACGTTTAACCACTTTGGGGTATTGCTAGGTTCGAACTTGTACATTTTTTCCAAGAGCTTATTTATGGAACTATCTACTATTAAAAGCTCCATGTTTTCTGGTTTTAATAGTTGTGTATCTACCATGTTCTGTAGCATGACTAACAAATGGTCATAAAATCCATTTATATTTAATAATCCAATGGGCTTTTGATGCAACCCAAGTTGCGCCCAGGTAATTATTTCAAACAGTTCTTCAAGTGTACCAAAACCACCAGGTAACGTAACAAATCCATCAGACAATTCATGCATTTGAAGTTTTCTTTCGTGCATATTACGCGTAGTTATTAACTCGGTTAGTCCTAAATGCACTACTTCTTTTTTCTTCAAAAAATCGGGTATCACACCAATAGCACTCCCATTGTTTTTTAAAACTCCATTAGCAACAGCACCCATAACGCCTATTTTTGCCCCGCCATAAACTAACTTAATTTGTTGAATGGCCAAGGTCTTCCCTAATTGCTCTGCTTCTGCCAATAACTTAGGGTCGTTTCCAGGACTACTACCGCAAAACACACAAATACTATCTAACCTATTCATCTTTTTATTCCTTTAACCATTCGATCTTTACCCAAAATATCTTTCCTTATTTCAATATTGTCGTAATTTAAATCCATAAGTTCTTGAACTTCCAATCCGAGAGCTTCATTAATTTCAAAGTACATTGCTCCTCCTTTAACTAATAAGGTTTCACTCAATGCTACAATTCTCTTATAAAACACCAACGCATCATTGTCGGCAACAAATAAAGCTATATGTGGTTCGTAATTCAGGACATTTTCTTTCATTTGGTCTTTTTCTGAACTACGCACATAGGGCGGGTTTGAAACTATCACATCAAATCTTGATTCCTTAAGTAGGTTTGTAGCCGTGTCTGCACTCAAAATATCGCCCTCAATAAAGTGAACTTCAACTTGATTTAATGTCGCATTTTCTTTGGCTATTTTTAATGCTTCCTTGCTCACATCTAGCGAAAATACTACAGCTTTAGGTAAATGTTTTGCCAAGGTGATGGGTATGCAACCACTACCCGTTCCAATATCAAGAATTCTAATAGCTTCATTTTTATAATCTTTAATAATCCAATCAACCAATTCTTCAGTCTCTGGCCGCGGAATCAATACAGAGGTATTTACGTTAAAAGTATGTCCATAAAAATTGGTTTCGCCAAGTATATATTGAATGGGTTCGTAGACTTGAAGTCGTTCTATAGTATCCTGAAAAAAATGATAATTCTTTGCCAATATTTCCTTTTCTTCATTTAAAACTATGTCTACAGGTTTGTAACCCAGATTGAATTCACATAATAAGCGAAAAAAAGATTGAATCTCACTATTTGGATAGTACCCCAAGAGGTTATTATGAAAATATGTTTTTAAAGCTAATAGATGCATTACAACTCTTTAATCATCCAAACACCACACGAATAATGACCAGTATTTCCAAGTGGTTTTTCTAAATGTTCAAATCCATTTTTTTCGTAAATATGGATGGCCGCCTTTAATACCGAGGCAGACTCTAAATAACACTTTTTATATCCCAAATCTTTTGCTGCCTGTAAACATCTATCAAACATCAGTTTACCATAACCTTTACCTCTTATCTCGGGAGAGAAATACATTTTTTGAAGTTCACAAACATCGGCACCATAATCTCTTAAAGGTTTTATTCCGCCTCCACCATATACTTGACCATTTTCCTCCAGCACAAAATATATTTCGTTTTCTTGCTGATATGATTCATACATTCTAGGGGTTTCCTCATCTTCATAGGCGGTACCAACCAATGGAAGGTCAAATTCATGAAAAATCGCCTTAATTACTTGTTCTATTGCTAAATTATCTTCCTGGCGAATTTCTCTAATATTCATCTTGCTCATACCAATTAATAAATACTATTTTTGCCTGGTGAAGATACACGAAAAATACATAAAAAGATGTATTGAAATTGCTAAAAATGGTCTTGGCACTACAGCTCCAAATCCTATGGTTGGCTGTGTTATCGTTTATGATAATAAAATAATTGGTGAAGGTTTTACGAGTCCCTATGGTGGTAATCATGCAGAGGTAAATGCCATTGCAAGTGTGGTACAAAAAAGCTTATTAACAAAAGCAACACTATATGTAACACTAGAACCC
>CAZAPO010000072.1:0-4942 GCA_964487005.1 uncultured Flavobacteriaceae bacterium | reverse complement strand
GGGGCTGATTTTAAAAATGCTGAAAAGTACAGTAACTAATGTAGATTTACCAAGTTGGGATTTAATGATGAAAAATATTTATCAGGTTCCAAGTGCATTTCAATTAGATCGCGAAGATTTTAAACTCAATATTTTCTACACAGAAACTTCACCATTAAACTATATAACACCAGTTGATGGAACGCCATTTCCAACACCAAATCCAGGCGAAGATGCCTTAGAAGAAACACCATTATTGAGAGTTTTCAATTTAGATAAATTGAATTATAACAATGACCCACAATTTAATGGAGATGGTTTCTTTGATTTTGTTGACGGCATTACTGTAATGCAACAAAATGGTAAAATTATATTCACAAATGTAGAGCCATTTGGACGCTATTTATTTGATGTTTTAGATGTAGATGGTAATCCTACAAATAACGATGCCGACTATATTGACCCAACGCAATATAATGCTAACCAAGCCAAGTATGTTTATGATAAGATGTATGTCTCTACCAAAACGGCGGCTTTAGAAGATGGGGAAAAGAACAAATTTCAAATAAAAGGACGATTTAAATCTGCTGGTGGCGGCGG
The DNA here is from genome assembly GCA_964487005.1 of uncultured Flavobacteriaceae bacterium. Lineage (GTDB taxonomy): Bacteria > Bacteroidota > Bacteroidia > Flavobacteriales > Flavobacteriaceae > CAZAPO01. The sequence goes on along the minus strand of CAZAPO010000072.1, from coordinate 4,363 downwards.
AATTCCAATAGGTGCCTTTAATGTACCTCGTGGTTCGGTAAAAGTAACTGCGGGTGGAAGAGTTTTAGTAGAAGGGGTTGATTATACTGTTAATTACCAGATTGGCACCGTTCAGATTTTAGACCCTTCATTGCAAGCATCAAACACACCAATTCAGGTTTCGGTTGAAAACAATGCAGTATTTGGGCAACAAACCAGAAGATTTAGTGGAATAAATGTAGAACACCAATTTAATGAGAACTTTTTGGTGGGAGCTACATTATTAAACTTAAACGAAAGACCAATAACACAAAAGGCTAATTACGGAACAGAGCCTATTAACAATACTATATTTGGGGTAAATGCTAACTTCTCTACCGAGGTGCCATTCTTTACGCGTTTGGTAAATAAATTGCCAAACATAGACACCGATGTGCCTTCAAACCTTTCGGTTAGAGGGGAATTTGCATACTTATTACCAGGAGCACCAAAGGGTGCCGATTTTCTTGGTGAGGCTACTACTTATGTCGATGATTTTGAAGGGACACAAAATGCCATCGATTTATTATCACCAATTTCATGGTTTTTATCAAGTAGACCACGAGAACTTGGACGCGTTTATGGAGAAGGCCCAGAAGATGATATTGGAGTACAAAATGGATTTGACCGAGCACTATTAAACTGGTATACCATTGACCCAATATTTTATGGAAGTCAACGTCCATCAGGAATTAGTGATAATGATATGTCTGATTTATATACGAGACGTATTTTTATAGATGAGATTTTCCCACAACAAGATATTGTACAAGGGCAGCCTACCATAATCCAATCGTTAGACTTGGCGTATTATCCAAGTGAAAGAGGACCATACAACATGGATCCAAGCGCAACAAATGATGTGCTGGCAACACCTTCAGATTCTTGGGCAGGAATTACACGTCAATTAACTTCTACAGATTTTGAACAGGCAAATGTGGAGTATGTAGAATTCTGGCTCCAAGACCCATATTTAGATAACACTTCAAATCCAGGAGGTAAATTAACAATTAACCTTGGAAATATATCGGAAGATATCTTGAAGGATGGTAGAAAACAATATGAGAACGGATTACCAATAGATGGTAACATAGGTTTATTACCACAAACGGTTTGGGGTGGAGTCGTGCCACAAAACCAATCATTAATATATGCGTTCTCAACGTTGGGTCAGGAAAGAACTAACCAGGACGTTGGTTTTGATGGTTATGATGATGCCGAAGAGGCTGCGGCATTCCCAGCTTTCGCTGCATTAGAAGACCCTACAAAAGATAACTATACCTATTTCTTGAATACAGAAGGTAACTTATTTGAAAGATATAAGGAATACAACGGTTTACAAGGAAATTCGCCAGATACTTTTTCACAAACCAATAGGGGTTCTAGAACAGAACCAGATGTGGAAGATATCAATCGCGATAATACCATGAACACCATTGATAGTTACTTTGAATATGAATTGGATATTAATCCAACGGCATTAGCAAATATCAACAATCAATTGATAGTTGATAGAAAGGATGTGAATGTCACTTTGCCAAATGGTGATACGAGAATGGTTACATGGTATCAGTTTAGAATTCCATTAACAGAATATTCAAATGCTATAGGAGGGATTTCAGATTTTAGATCAATTCGTTTTATACGAATGTATTTATCGGAGTTTACGGAGAATACGGTATTTAGATTTGGATCATTTGATCTCGTAAGAAGTGATTGGAGACGTTACCAGCAATCATTGGATGATGAACCAAATAACGATGGAGATGGTACAGATTTTAGTGTTGGTATTATTGGAATTTTAGAGAATGACGGTCGTTATGTTTCTCCACCAGGAGTAATACGTGAGCAACTTAATAACAATAACACCCTAGTGCGACAAAATGAACAATCACTAGTGGTAAATACATGTAAGCTAGAACCAGAAGATTCAAGAGCTGTATTCAAAAACATTAATGTAGATATGCGTCAGTTTAAAAAGCTACGTATGTTTATACATGCCGAAGAAGGAACGGCATTAGGACTGCAAGATGGAGATGCGGTAGGGTTTATTAGAATGGGTAACGATTTCACTCAAAACTATTATCAGATAGAAATTCCGTTAGTAGTATCACCTACTGGATCGACAAATGAGGCAGATGTATGGCCAAATGAAAACGAAATCAACCTTCCAATTGAGGTCTTAGCTCAAATTAAAGCGATAGGAATTCAGGAAGGAACATTGGGTAACATTGATCCTACATTTTATGATGTCATTGACGGAGTTTTAGAAGAAACCCCAATACCAGAGTTTTCACCAAGACAAATTGGACAGCATCGTATTGCCATAAAGGGTAATCCAAATTTTGGTGATATTAGAACATTAATGGTTGGTATAAAAAACCCTAATGGGCAGGGAGCAGGTTTAGATGTTTGTACAGAAGTTTGGTTTAATGAGTTACGTTTGTCTGATATGGATAACGAAGGTGGCTGGGCTGCAGTTGCAAGTATGGATACTAATTTTGCCGATTTCATGGATATAAGTGCCACAGGTAGAAGAAGTACTACTGGATTCGGTACAATTGAGCAGGGTCCTAACGAGCGAAGTCGTGAGGATGTAAAACAGTACGATGTGGTTGCCAATGTAAATTTAGGGCAGTTACTACCAAAAAACTGGGGTGTACAGATACCATTTAATTATGGACAAGGTGAAGAAATAATTACTCCAGAATACGACCAGCAATATAAAGATATTAGGCTAGAAGATCGTCTAAATGCGGCAAATTCGCAAGCAGAAAGAGACGCCATCAAACAGCAATCAGAAGATTATACCAAACGCCAAAGTATCAACTTTATTGGAGTTAGAAAACAACGAACAGGTGAAGCAAAACCTAAGTTTTACGATGTTGAAAATCTAACCTTTAATTATTCATACAATAAAGTTGAGCATCGTGATTTTGAAATAGAAAACTCTTTAAATCAAAACACACGCCTAGGAGCTAATTATAGTTTTGCCTTTGACCCAGTAAGAGTAGAACCTTTTAGAAAGAACGACTCTTTATTTAAAGGACGATATTGGAAAATTTTAAAAGACTTTAATTTCAATTTATTACCTACAGATATTTCAATAAATGCAGATTTTATAAGACAATTCCACAGGCAGAAATTTAGAGATCTTGATCTTGGAGGAGGTAATATTGGTATTGAAGAATTATTTAGAAGAAACTATACATTCGACCTGCAATACAATATTAATTATAGCCTAACAGATGCATTGAATATTACGTATTCTGCCTCAAATAATAATATCGTTAGAAATTATTTCATCGATGATATTTTAAACGGGGAGCAGGACCCAACCTTAGATGTTTGGGATGGTTTCTTTGATGTAGGTGACCCAAATAGGCAGTTCCAGCAGCTTGGAATTAATTACGAGATACCTTTAAATAAAATTCCAACTTTTGAGTTTGTGCGGGCTTCATATCAATATACTGGAGATTTCTTGTGGCAAAAGGGATCAGACCTTTATGGAAATCTAACAATCGATGGGACCACTTATAATCTAGGTAATTCAATTTCAAATGCAAATACGCATACCTTGAATACGACCTTAGATATGAATCGTTTATATCGCTACATAGGGTTAGAAAAAAGTACAGGAAGAGGAGGAACACCACCAAATAGAAGAGCAACTCCGGGACAACCTCAAAACAATGCGAATGCTCAAACAAAGAAGAATGGCCTGTTGAACGCGGGTATAGATTTACTAACCAGTGTTAAACGTATTCAAGTAAATTATACCGAAAGAAATGGTACGTTCTTACCTGGATATATTCAAACACCTGGATTTTTAGGAACATTTAAGCCGTCATTAGGATTTACATTTGGTAGTCAAAGTGATATCAGACATTTGGTCGCCAGAAAGGGATGGCTAACAGTCTTCCCAGAATTTAACCAACAGTTCACGCAAGACGAATCAACAATTTTAGATTTTTCGGCGGCACTTGAGCCAATGCAAGATTTAACCATTGACCTAACTGGAGGGAGAAACTATAGCAAAAACTTTATTGAAAGTTTTAACGCAACAGATACTAATAATGATGGGTTAAGTGATGTATACAACCCATTAATTCAAAACTCATTTGGTAACTTCAACATTTCAATGCCAATAATTAAAACTGCTTTTAAGAGCAGTGATGAAAGTGGTTCAGAAGCATTTGAAGATTTTAGAACAAATAGGTTAGTAATAGCAAGGAGGTTGGCTACTCAGGCCGGAATAGATGTAAACAACCCTGCTAATTTAGACTCCGATGGTTATCCATTAGGGTTTGGTAAAACTAACCAGGCCGTATTGTTACCAGCATTT